>NZ_JBYTEQ010000023.1:14833-77095 GCF_058792115.1 Cellulosimicrobium sp. EB106-03-01-XG111 | reverse complement strand
CCCCCCCCCCCCCCCCCCCCCCCCCCCCCCCCCCCCCCCCCCCCCCCCCCCCCCCCCCCCCCCCCCCCCCCGGGACCAGCACGACCACCTTCTCCTGGTCACCCACCACTACGAGCCCGAGACGGGCGCCCCGCAACGCCGCTGGGGTGCGCTCGTGCCCCGCCTGGTCGACGCGGGCTTCCGGGTGACCGTCCTCGCCCCGCCTCCGCACTACCCGGCCGGCGTGCTCGACCCCGAGCACGCCCACCTCCGTCCCGGGCTCGTCCAGCGCGGCCGCCACGGCGAGCGGATCCTGCGCGTGCGCTACCGCGAGCACTCGTCCTCCCTCGTGTCCCGCACGGCCGACCACGTGGTCGCCGCCGCCCACTCGGTCGTCCTCGGGTGGCGGCACCTGCGCGCCCGGGTGCACCGCCCGACCGTCGTCGTCGGCACCGTGCCCGGCATCCCCAGCATGTTCGCGGCGTGGGCCCTCGCCCGGCTCTTCCGCGCCCGCTTCGTCGTCGAGATGCGCGACGCGTGGCCCGACCTCATCCGTCCGGCCGGCGTCGTCGCGGACGGCTCCGGGCGTCGGGCGCGGGCCGCCGTGGTCGCCCTCGCGCACCGCACGATCGTCCGGCTGCAGACTCGCAGCGACCTCGTCGTGACGACGACGGAGACGTTCGCCGGGATCGTCGAGAGCCGGGGCGCGCCGAACGTGGGCGTCGTCCGGAACGGCACGACGTTCACGGACCGGCTCGCGGACGAGGTCGACGACGAGGTCGAGGCCCTGCCCGACGACGACGCCCACCGCCTGGGCTCGGACCGGCCGCTGCGAGCCGTGTACGCGGGGACGATCGGCCGGTCGCAGGGCCTCGAGGTCGTCGTGGAGGCCGCCGCGGTGCTCGCCGCACAGGGTGTCCCGCTCGAGGTGCGCCTCGCCGGCGCGGGGGCCGACGTCCCGCACCTGAAAGCCCTCGCCACGACGCTCGGTGCACCGGTGACGTTCCTCGGGCGTGTGCCCCACCCGGAGGTCCCCGCGCTGTACGCGTGGGCCGACACCGTGCTGGTGTCGCTGCGCGACTGGGAACCGTTCGAGTGGACGGTGCCCTCGAAGCTCTACGAGACGATGGCGACGCGCCGGCACGTCACGGCGTGCGTCGCGGGCGAGGCCGCGGAGCTCGTGCTCTCCCTCGAGGCGGGCGACGTCGTCCCGCCCGGGGACGTCGAGGCGCTCGCCGCGCTCTGGGCCGGTTTCGTGGCCGCTGGCTCGGTCCCGGAGATCGGCCCGGCCGCCCAGGAGTGGGTCTCCCTCAACGCGGACGACGACGCGCTCGCGGCCCGGTACGTCGAGCTGCTCGACGGGCTGCGTCGATGAGGTCGGCGTCACCGCGCGACGCCGTCCGCGCCCTCGTCCTCGCGCTGTCCTTCGGGGCACGCGCCGTCGTCGACGACCCGGTGTGGCTCGCGATCCAGGCCGCGCGGCGCGCGCCCGCCCGGGTCCGGCGCGGCGCGGTGCGCCTGCTCCTCGTGTCGCGCGACCCGTCCGCGCGCCGCGCGCTCGGCCTCTTCCTCGACGGCTCACCCGACGACGCGGCCCGCACCGTCGCCGCGGTGCTCCGCGCGCCCGCGCCGCGGCTCGCTCGCCGCGTGGCCGCCGAGGTCGCCGTCGCGGTCGGCCACCCCGAGCTGCTCGACGGCGTCCCCGACCCCGGACCCGCACGGCTGCGCGCGCTCTGGCAGGCGGGCGACGTGGACGCGCTCGACCGCGCCACGGCGTCGGGCCGCGGCGAGCGTCGCGCCCTCCGCGCGCTCCGCGCCCAGGTCCACGCGCTCCGGCCCGACCCCCCGGCCACCCGGACCGCGCCGCACCCGGCGCGCGACGACGTCGGGCAGCCGCGCGTGCTCCACCACCTGACGAACTCGCTCCCCCACACCCAGAGCGGGTACACCCTGCGCAGCCACGCGATCCTCCGCGCGCAGCACGAGGACGGGCTGGCCGTGACCGCGACGACGCGCGGCGCCTACCCGGTGACGATCGGCGTGCTCGGCGCGGGCGCCGCGGACGTCGTCGACGGCGTGCGCTACGAACGGCTGCTGCCGTGGGTGCTGCGGGGCGACCCGGCGCGGCGCGCCGAGGTCGAGGTCGACCTGCTGGTGCGCGCGGCGCGGAGGCTCGCGCCCGACGTCGTGCACGCCACCACCCCCCACACGACCGGCGCGGCGGCGCGCGCGGCCGCCCGACGCCTCGGCGTGCCGTGGGTGTACGAGGTGCGCGGCCTGCCCGAGGAGACCTGGGCCGCGTCGCACCGCACGCCCGACGCGCGGCGCGCCGCCGAGGCGTCGGGCCGCTACGCGCTGATCCGGGCCAAGGAGACCGAGCTCGCGCTCGCCGCGGACCACGTGGTGACCCTCAGCGAGACGATGCGGACCGAGCTCGTGGGGCGCGGCGTGCCGGGCTCCCGCGTCACGGTGGTCCCCAACGCGGTGCCGACGTCGCTCCTGGGCACGACGCACCCGTCGCCCGACGCCGCCCGCGAGCGCCTCGGGATCACGGTGCGCGGGCCCGTGGTCGGCACGGTGAGCAGCGTCGTCGACTACGAGGGCCTCGACACCGTCCTGCGCACGGTCGCCGCGCTCCGGGCTGACGGCGTCGACGCGACCGCGCTCGTGGTGGGCGACGGCGTCGCGCGCCCCGGCCTCCTCCGCCTCGCCGACGAGCTGGGCCTCGGCGAGCACGCGCTCCTCCCCGGGCGCGTGCCGCGCACCCTCGCCTCGACGTACCTCGCGGCGCTCGACGTCGTCCTCGTCCCGCGCCGGGACGACCGCGTGACCCGCCTCGTCACCCCGCTCAAGCCGGTCGAGGCGATGGCGGTGGGCCGGCCGGTGGTCGCGAGCGACCTGCCCGCGCTGCGCGAGGCCGTCGGCGACGCGGGGCGCCTCGTGCCCGCGGGGGACGTCGCCGCCTGGGCGGCCGCCGTCGCGGACGTCCTGGACGACGACGAGGCCCGCCGTGCCATGCTGGCGCGCGGTCGCGAGCTCGCGGCCACCCGGACGTGGGGCGCGAGCACGGCCCGGTACCGCGAGGTGTACGCCCGAGCACTGGCAGGGGGAGAGCGATGACCGCCGCCCTCCCACGTCGTGCGCCGGGCGCCGTCGGCGTGGACGACGCGGTCGTGGCTCCCTACGGGGCGCGGACGCACCGCCGGGATCCTAGGATGCCGCGATGACCGGAGAGACGAGCACCACCGAGAGCAGGTCCCCCCGCGGCGACCTGTACTCGATGCTGTTCGCGGGTGCGCCGTCGACGACGGAGGTCGTGTCCGCGGGCCGTCTCACCCGCGTCGGGGCACGCCCGCCGCTCGGGGTGTACCTGGGGCAGCTGTGGAACCGCCGGCACTTCCTGTGGGCCGAGGCCCGCGCGAAGGTGACGAGCGGGACGCGCGAGAACCTGCTCGGCAGCGTGTGGCTCGTGCTCAAGCCGGTGCTCGACGGGTTGACGTACTTCCTCATCTTCGGACTGCTGCTGCAGTCCTCGCGGGGGATCGACAACTTCCTCGGTTTTCTCATCGTCGGGGTGTTCCTCTTCTCGTTCACGACACGGGGAGTGACCGGTGGCGCGAACTCCGTCCGGGGCGGACGCAACCTCATCCGGGCGTTCGCCTTCCCCCGGGCCGCCCTGCCGATCTCGGTGATCCTGCGCGGGATGCTCGACATGATCCCCGTCCTCGCCGCGATGGTCGTGATCCTCGCGGTCCTTCCACCCGCAGAGGTGTTCACCTGGCGGGTGGTGCTCGTCCCGGCCGTTCTCGCGCTCCAGGTGCTGTTCACGACCGGGCTGGCGCTGTTCCTGGCACGGTGCGTCGCGGTCGTCCCGGACCTCAACCAGCTCATCAGCTTCGCCATGCGGCTGTGGCTCTACGGGTCGGGAGTCTTCTTCTCCTACGACCAGTTCATCGACCACCCGACGGCGCTCGCCCTCATGGAGGCGAACCCGATGTTCATGGTGCTGAACATGGTCCGCGACTGCCTGCTGTACGGCGTGACGCCGGCGCTGTCGTCGTGGCTCGGGCTGAGCGCCTGGGCGGTCGGGACGCTCCTCGTCGGATTCCTCTTCTTCTACCACGGGGAGGAGTCCTATGGCCGAGCCTGACCCGTTCGCGTCCGCGACGGTCGCGGTCCAGGACGTGCACGTGCGCTACCGCGTCCCGTCGACGGACGCCGCCGAGCGTCGGCGATCGCACCGGCTCGTCCGGGCCGCGAAGACCGTGCTCGGCCAGCAGCCCATGGTGCTCGTGCGGGCGCTCTCGGGGATCTCGTTCGTCGCCCGCTCGGGCGAGCAGATCGGCCTCGTCGGCCAGAACGGCTCCGGCAAGAGCACCCTGCTCCGGATCATCGCCGGTCTCGAGCGACCCGCGCGGGGGCGCGTGCTCGCCGAGAGCACGCCGGTGCTCATCGGTGTGAACGCCGCGCTCGTGCCCGACCTCTCGGGCGAGCAGAACGTCCGCCTGGGTTGCCTCGCCATGGGGCTCACCCCGGAGCAGACCGAGAAGGCGATCCCCGAAGTCGTCGAGCTCGCCGGGCTCGGCAAGTCGATCTACCTCCCCATGAAGACCTACTCGTCCGGCATGGGCGCGCGCCTGCGGTTCGCCATCGCGACCGCGGCGAACCCGCACATCATGCTCATCGACGAAGCCCTCGCCACCGGCGACGCCGCGTTCAGGGAGCGCAGCGAGGCACGCATGCACAGGCTGCGGGAGAACGCGGGCACGGTGTTCCTCGTGAGCCACGCGGCTCAGACCATCGAGGAGACGTGCACGCGCGCGATCTGGCTCAACTACGGCCGCCTCGTGCTCGACGGCCCGGCCGAGGACGTCGCCCTGCGCTACCGCAAGTGGGCGTGGGCGGTCTCCAAGGAGAAGCCCGACGAGGCGAAGAAGATCATCGAGGACGCCCTCGCCGAGAAGACCGAGACGCACGTCCACGTGGAGGAGCCTCCCGGGCGCGGATACCGCCCCCGGCACGTCCGCGGAAACGGCCGCGACGTGGCCGCAGCAGAGAAGGGGGAAGCATGACCGCTCGCATCATGACCGTCTACGGCACCCGACCGGAGGCGATCAAGGTCGCGCCCGTCATCAAGGCGCTCGAGGAGAGCCCCGACTTCGAGTCGGTGACCGTCGTGACCGGCCAGCACCGCGAGATGCTCGACCAGGTGAACGAGCTCTTCGGCATCGTCCCTGATCACGACCTCGACATCATGAGCCACGGGCAGACGCTGGCGCAGATCTTCGCGCGGGTGATCGAGGGGCTCGACCCGATCCTCGAGCAGGAAAGGCCCACCGCGGTCATCGTCCAGGGCGACACCTCCACCTCGACGGCCGCCGCACTCGCCGCGTTCTACCGGCAGATCCCCGTCGTGCACCTGGAGGCAGGTCTGCGTTCCGGGAACATCCAGTCCCCGTTCCCGGAGGAAGCGAACCGGAAGATCACGACCCAGATCGCCGCCCTCCACCTCGCTCCCACCGAGACCAGCCGGGCGAACCTCCTCGCCGAGGGGGTCGACGACGCCGCGATCGTCGTCACCGGCAACACCGTCATCGACGCGCTGCTCACGACGGTCGGCAAGGAGATCCGCTTCACCGACCCGCGGCTCGAGGAGCTCGCCGCGTCGGGGCGGCGCATCCTCCTCGTGACGACCCACCGCCGCGAGAACTGGGGCGGCGCGATGGAAGGGGTAGGTCGAGCGCTGGCCCGCATCGCGCGGTCGTTCTCCGACGTGGAGATCGTGCTGCCGGCGCACCGCAACCCCGTCGTGCGGGAGGCCGTCCTCCCCCAGCTCGAGGGGATCAAGAACGTCACCGTCACCGAACCGCTGCCCTACGGCGAGTTCGCGCGACTGATGGCGCTCAGCACCCTCATCCTCTCCGACTCGGGGGGCGTCCAGGAAGAAGCGCCGAGCCTCGGAAAGCCCGTTCTCGTCATGCGCGAGAACACCGAGCGCCCAGAAGCCGTCGACGCTGGCACCGTCAAGCTCGTGGGCACCGGCGAGGAGCGTGCGTTCACCGAGGTGTCCCACCTCCTTGAGGACCCGGCCACGTACGCCCGGATGTCCACCGCGACGAACCCCTACGGCGACGGTGCCGCGGCTGCTCGGGTCATTGCAGAACTGCAGCGAACGGTCGGTAGCACCAGGGCGAGGGGCGCGCGATGAGATGCCGGTCGGGGGTCTCACGCGGCCGGACGGCGGCGGTCGCCGCGTGCTCGCACGCCATCACCGCGCGCCGTCAGGGGTGGGCCGATGCCGTCCGCAGGTGAAGACCGGGTGGAGTCGAACTCCGCCACCTTGCGGGATGTTCTCGTCAGCCCGGCGCGCGCCGAGCCCAACAACCTCCCTGTCGGAGGTGTCGCTTGGCCCGCCGGAGCGCCGAGCTGGGTCCACCAGCGCCGCTACGGTGCGGTGGTCGAGCCCCCGTCTTTCGAACCCGACCACCCGACGGCGACGATCGACCGTGCTTCCTACGCTGGTTACGGCACCGCTCACTTCGGCCACTTCGTCTCGGAGCATGCGTCCAGAGTTCCGGACGCGCAGCGCTTCGAACCCCGTGGCCGATTTATCCTCGTGGCGCGACCCAAGCAGTATGGCGGCAGCGTCCCTCAGTTCGCCTACGAGGTGCTCGAATGGCTCGGAGTGTCGCCCGAACGGGTCCATGTGGTCGCAGAAGAGACGACGCTCGTCCACGAGCTGGTGGTGTGGCCGGCCCAGGAGCAACCCGGAACCACACCTTCGGAACGGTATCTCGACGTTCTCGACGACAACACGGCACGAAAGAAGCTTGCCCCGATCCGGTCAGAAGTCGTCTACGTCTCTCGATCGGGCATGCGGCACCGTGCTTCCGGCGAGGCCTACCTCGACAGAGTGCTCGCGGCCGCGGGAGTGACCGTCATCCACCCGGAGTCGCTGAGCGTGAGAGAGCAGCTCGCCCGCTACGCGGGGGCGCAGAACTTGATCTTCTCCGAAGGCTCCTCGATGCACGGACGTCAGCTGATCGGGCGCGTCGATCAGAGGATCGCGGTGCTACAACGCCGGAAGGGCGGCGTCTTCGGCCGCGATTTCCTCTCGCCGCGATGCTCGAGCCTCACGATCGTGGACGCCCTGCACTGCAGCATCCCGCTGTCATTTCGTTTCGACATGGCCGGCCCCAAGATGTGGGAGGCGTTCCCCCTGCTGGACGAGGACGCACTCCTCGATGCTCTCTGCTCTCTCGGTGTCGACCTCCGCGGCAGGTGGCGACCGGACGAGTTCGAGACAGCGGTGGCCGAGGACATGAGCGAGTGGGCGCGCTGGATTGCGCGCGCGTACCCGCGCGAAGATCCCGGACCCAAGATCGCGATGGCACTCGAAGTGCTGGAGGAATCCGGCCAGCAACGCTTCTCGCCGGCGATCTTGAGCGCGTTCGACCGGTAGCCTGCGCGGCGCTCACCTCGTGTCGGCGACCAGCCGTGCGACCGCATCCACCAAGGACGCCATGTCTCCCAGCGGCGCGGCGTACTCCAGACCGAGCTGCGAGGTCGGGCTACCTGGCTCGACCAGTGCCAGCACCGGAACGCCTGCAGCACTGTAGTCACTGAGCTTCGACGGGAGGAAGGGCTGCCGGCCTCCGAAGTCGGGCGCAATGACATCGTTGGTCACGAGCACGTCGTACTGACTCTGCAGTGCGCACGCGGTCGCATAAGGCACCCGGTCTCGAAATCTCAGCAGGTCGCGCACACCTGCCGCGGACGAAGCGGCCTGCAACTCGTGGGACGCCTCGCTGTAGACATCGAGCATCACGCGCGTCCCCATGCTCCTGAAGTGCGCCATGACCTCGAGGAGGGAACCGAGCCCACGGTTTGCATAGAAGGTTCCGAAATAGGCCATGTGCACCGTGCCATCGACTCGCTCCAGGTGCGCGGCTGGGTCTTCGTGCTTCGCATCCCATCGGATCGACGGGTGGGGGGACACCTCGGCCCGTTCCTTGAGCCGCGCGCGGAGCCAAGGGCTCGTGATCCCGTCCAAGACCACGTCACGCTGGTTCTCGTTGGTGAACACGACACCATCGGCCAGCGCGAGGGGAATGATCTCCGCCCAGTCGAAGACCTCGCGCTCGGCACTCATGACGTGCCGCGCTGAGGAGTGCACGCCGGCCACGAGGAGCCCCGCGAGAGCATCCTGCGGCACGTTCCCCGAAGGCCTTCGGCTCCCGTCGACGGTCCTGCGGAGCGGATCAGAGAACTCAGCCACCCACTCCGGCACCACCCCGAGAATCTTGAGCGCGGCCGCCAGGAAGTGCGAGTGAGCCCACATGGAACGGCTGTAGACGCACTGATGGCTCCGCCCCATCTCACGTACCGCATCGATGCCCGCCTGAGTGAAGTCGCGAACGCTCACCCATTGAGAGAAAGAGACCTGCTCGGAAAGCAGCGCGTGATCTCTCAGGAAGGGACTCGCCAGCTGCAACAGCGAGGAGTCGGTCTCCCGTATGCCGTCGAGCCGGTTCGACACGACGTCCACCGGTCGCCCTCGAGCGACGATGCGCTTCAGGGTGGTGATCGCCGAGGCGTCCGCATAGGGAGCAAAGTTGTAGGCGACGACGAGGTCGGGCTCGCTCACGACGCCGCCGCCGTCGCTGGCGCCGCTCGCCACGAGATCGCGAGGCCTACCGCCTCCAAGAGCGGCTGGAACCGCGACGCCACACGCTGAGAGACGAGAGACTCGTCCAGTACGTACGACGCGACGCCGGCAGGTTCGGCGAGGAGAGTCGCAGCCGCGAGAATCGCCGCGCCCCGGCAGTCGGATCCCGGGGGAGAGAGCGCCTCCAGCAGGGCCGCGTTCGACGGTACGTCGACCACACCTGGTCCGAAACGAGTCGCCGCGCCGCGGCTCACCGGAGCGAAGCGGAGCACGGGGGCCTCGGAGCTGCGCGCGGCGACGGCGGAGATCGTGACCTCGGCCCTGCCGCGCGGCAGGGGGAACGCGCGCCTCATGACCGGCTCGACGGAGGTCCAGGCTGGCTCGAAGGACCGCGAGATCCTCTGCGCCGTGAGCGGCGACACCTCTCGACCACATCGGACGGCCCCGGAGATCCAGGGGTGAAAGGCTATGGACCCGGCTGCCGCGAGACGATCCGGGCTCGGTGCTGCCACCGTTCCGGTGTGCACGATCAGCGACGCGACCGGCGGGAAGCCGTCGGATTCCTCCGGCTGTGCCTCCAGCACCGTCCAGTCCGAGCCCAGCTCGGACACGACGTTCTCGATCTTCACGCTACGCGCCCTTCTTCCTCGTGCACTTCGGGGACTGGGCCGAGCAGCCGTACCGACGCACCGAGAGGCAGCGTCTCGGCGGCGACCAAGAGCGCTCGGAGCTCCTGCTCCTTTCTCAGGGGACCGTAGAGAGTGAACGGTTCTGACACCGTCGACGAGATGAGCGTCCGGGAGAGCGCGTTGGCGACGCCCAGCTCGGCCGCGAGCGGGTTGGTGGTGACCGGGTCGCCCACAGCACCGGGGCCGGTCACGAGCAGCCAGTTGTTCTCCGCGAGAGAAGCCCCGTACGTCGCGCTCAGCAGGGCCGCGACCGCGTTCAGAGCGTCGAACCCCATGGTGCCGTCACCGCTGAGCATCTCCGCCTGCACGTTCGGCAAGCTCGCGGATGCCCGGACGATCCGGCGCGCGTCTGCGAAGGTCGTGCCCACCGATGCCTGCACGAAGTACTCGACCCCGCTCGATGGCTCGCGGACCACGAGAGACTGTGGTGAGCCCACCGACCCGGCCGCGACGAGCTCGGACATCGAGTCCACGGCGCCGCGGTCCGACGATCCCCACAAGAACACGTGAGGTTCCGAGAGAGACTCCAGCATCGCCCCCGCCGAGGCCACCTCGTCGTCACTGAGAGGTCGCGGCGCGTCACTCTGGTCCACGCCGAGGCTGTGCGCCCACGACGTCAACGGCGGACACTCGTCGGGCACGCTCCGGACCAGTCGCCCGATCGACCCGCACATCAGGCTGGCGGCACCGTTCTGGGTGAGGTGGTCCACGAGCTCCTTCGCCGTGGACATGTCCTCGGGGAGCGTCTCCAGTGCCGCGAGCAGCGCACGTCGTTCGAAGAGGACGTCCCCGAAGCCCAGGGGCAGTCGCTCGAACGCCCCGTCGGACGCTTCCTTCACCGAGCTCCCGAGCGTCGCGGAGATCCCGGCGACCGCGCCGCCCAGCATCTCCTCGATGCGTCGGGTGCCGTAGAACGCGTCGGCGTCCTCGATGAGCACGTACGCCCCGCGCGCTTGCTCCACGAGAGCCTTCACGTCGCGGCCGGTCGCGCTTCGCCCTTCGCTCGGCATGTCGATCTCGCGGACGCGCGCGTCGCCCGGCGACCAGGCCTCCATCCGTCGCGGGTCGGTGCCGGCGCTGGTGTCGGTGTCGGTGTACGACGGAACGAGGACCTCGATGGCGGCGACGGACTGGCCGAGCACTGACTCCAGGAGCGCCGGGCCCGGCCGCCGTCCCGTCCTGTCGCGAAGGATCAGGCTGCACGCCGGCAGCGCGACCGCGCTGATGTACTCGGAGCCTCTGAGGTTGCGAACGACCGTCTGGTCCTCCTGGTAGATCTTGCGGTTCTCCGTGACCGCACGCGCTACTTCTCTGTCGCGGTCGGAGGTACCGGGTGCGAGCGTCGGCTCGTGCCACATGTGGTAGATGCGCGCACGCTCGTCATCGAGCCACTGGATTCTCGATCCCGAGCGCCTGCATCGGGTCGCGAAATCGATGTCCTCGCCGCCGTAGGTGTGCAGACGCTCGTCCAGGCCGCGAACACGAAGGACCGTCTCGCGCGCGCTGGCGATGAACCCGCCCATCCCCCACCGTGGACGGATCTGGGCCACGGCGGAGATGTGCTCCCAGTCGATCGTCGCGGGATCGATCTCTGCGTCGGAGTATCCGCGGGGAAGATCACGACACTGAAGAATCACCACATCCTGAGGATTGCGCGCGATCGCCTCGGCCACCGCGTCGAACGTCCCGGGCCTGAAGAGCATGTCCGCGTCCGTGGCGACGACGATGTCGCCGGTCGTCGCGCTGATCCCCGCGTTGACAGCTCCCGCTCGTGACCACCCGTTGAGGGGCGCCGACCACACGTAGTCCGCACCCCACTCCTCGGCGACCCTCCGCACGTCCTCGGGACGATCGCTGCCATAGTCCGACACCACGATCTGCAGGCCACCCTCGTACGTCGTCGCGCGCAACGAAGCCAGGCAGACGCTCAGACGCTCGAGTCCCCAGTTCTTGAATCCGATGACGACGGACACCTCAGGATTCGGCACGACACAGCCTTCCCTTGACGGCGATCAACTGATCATGTGTTCGGTGGCCCTTCCCGAAGAGCGACACCCGTAGCCGGAACGCAGCGGCACCGAAGATCTCACGCGGCGGCACCGAACCCGCCCCGAACGGGAGCATGCGGATTCGCATCCCGAAGAACGCACCTCCCGCTGCGAACTCGCGGAGCGTCGACGCACCCGGGCCGTCTCCGGGCCCGACGTACGAGAAGTGCTCGTCGAAGACTGTGCTGCGCCCCCACGTCGGCTGGTGCGGTTCGAAAGGGCTGCCTTCGCGGTCCAGGTACCAGCCCAGCGCGACGTACTGCTGCGGCAGGACCGTGGCTCGGCGGGCGATCGTCACACGCACGGACTCCAGCGGGTGTGCCGACAGCAGGTCGTACTGGATAGTTCGGCCCTGGACGGCCATCTTGTTGCGGAGCGTCCCGATCATCGCGGCCGAGCTCCCCATGAGGTTGGAGCTGCGTTGCGTCACCGCCAGACCCCCTTCGTGTCGATCACGATCTTCTCCCGCAGGCGGAGCGGCTTGCGCTCCGCCTGCTTGAACTCGGTGTGGTCGACGAGCACCAGGACGATGTCGGCCTCGCTGACGGCGCCGCTGAGATCCCGCAGCTCGACGTCGGGCCGGCCCGCGAGGACGCGCGGGAGCTCGTCGACGTGCGGCTCGACCGCGTAGATCGTCGCACTCTCGATCTCTTCCGCCAGGCGGGCCGTGATCTCGAGCGCGGGCGACTCGCGGAGGTCGTCGATGTCCGGCTTGAAGGCCAGGCCGAGCACGGCGATCCGCGGCGCCTTGAAGCGGTCCGCGTGCTCCTTGACCCGCGAGATCACGTACTCGGGCTTGCCGTCGTTGACCTCCCGCGCGGTCCGGATGAGCTGCGCCCGCTCCGGTGCCGCGTCGACGATGAACCACGGGTCGACGGCGATGCAGTGGCCTCCCACGCCCGGGCCGGGCTGCAGGATGTTCACGCGCGGGTGGTGGTTGGCGAGGCGGATGAGCTCCCACACGTCGATGCCGAGGTCGGCGGAGATGAGCGAGAGCTCGTTGGCGAACGCGATGTTGACGTCGCGGTACGAGTTCTCCACGAGCTTCGCCATCTCGGCGGTGACGGCGTCGGTCAGCAGGATCTCGCCCTGGCAGAACACCTGGTAGAGCTCCTTGGCCCGCTCGGCCGCGTCAGCCGTCAGGCCGCCGACGATCCGGTCGTTCGTCACGAGCTCGATCATGACCCGACCGGGCAGGACGCGCTCGGGGCAGTGCGCCACGTGGATCTGCGCCCGACCCTCCGACCCGTCGAGCGAGAGGTCGGGGCGGGCGGCGAGGATCCAGTCCGCCATCTGCTGCGTCGCGTGCGGCGGCGACGTCGACTCGAGGATGACGAGCGCGTCCGCCGCCAGGTGCGGTGCGAGGGCCTCGGCCGCGGCCTGGATGTACGAGAGGTCGGGCTGGTGGCCGTCCTTGAAGGGCGTGGGGACCGCGACGATGAAGGCGTCTGCCGCCTCGGGCTTCGTCGTCGCGCGCAGCGTGCCCTGGGTGACGGCGCCGGCGACGTACGTCGCGAGGTCGGGCTCCACGAAGGGCACGTCGCCACGGTTCACCGCCTCGACGGTGCGCTCGTTGATGTCGACCCCGATGACCTCCGCGCCGTTCGACGCGAGGATCGCCGCCGTCGGGAGCCCGATGTAGCCGAGCCCCACGACGCACACGCTGGTGCTGCTCATGTTCCCCCTCAGATGAAGGCGTGCCGGTCGGCCCGCCCGTAGAACTGCACCTCGCCGCCCGCCAGCAGCTCGGCGTCGGACACGTCCCACGTGTGCGCCGCGCCCGAGCGCACCTGGACGAAGTTGAAGCGGTCCGCAGCGAAGACGCGTGCCCCGGCGTCGACCGCCGACCGCAGGAACCCGGTGTCCTCGCCCCGGCCGACGGACGCGAACGGCACCCGCTCGGCGAGGGGCCGGGTCGCGACGATCGTCGGGCCCATGACGAAGTCCGTGTACCGGTGCTCCCGCTCGGCGAAGCGCAGCAGCGTCGCGTCGAGCGACGCCACGTACAGGTAGTGGGCCTGCTTGCCCACGACCTCCGCACCGGAGTAGGCCAGGGCGTCGAGCTGGTCGGACAGGTAGTGCTCGCCGTACAGGTCGTCGTCGTCCATCTTCGCGACGACGTCGCCGTCGGACGCGGCGACGAGGCGGTTGAGGCACTCCCCCAGCGGCACGTCCTGACCGGCCGTGAGGAGCACGAGGTCTCCGACGCCAGCCTCCTTGGCGCGCAGCCGGACGTCCGTCTCGTCCACGTCGAACCCGTGCGTGAGGAGCGCGAGCTGCACGTCCACGTCGCGCTGCGCACCGACGGTCCGCAGCACGTGGTCGAGCTGGCCCGGGCGGTTGGTCGAGACCAGCGCAGAGACGCTCGGGCGAGCGACCGTCGCCGAGCCGGCCAGCCCGACGTCGTGCAGCACGCGCTGCACCCGCGCCCCGTACGTGTGCTCGCGCCAGATCCGCCGCTGCCCCCGGTGCGTGGCGCGGTCGCGCAGCTCGGACGAGCGGACGAGCGCACGGATCGTGTGCGCGGCCTCGACCCGCTCCCCCACGACGAAGACCTCGTCGGGCGGGAAGAACTCCCGGATAGCCGCGCTCGGCGTCGTCACCACGGGCGTGCCGCACGCCGTGATCTCGAAGACGCGGCGCGCGCACATGCTCGGCGAGTCGACGACCGAGCTCACATTGAGGAACACCTTGTACTCGCGGTACGCGGTGAGCATGCGGTCGTAGCCGAGCGACCCGACGACGCGCGACGCGAACGGCTCCGGGAACTGGTACCGCTCGTCCCCGCCCTGGAACCGGGAGAAGATCTCGAGACCGTGCTGCATGCGCGCCGAGACGTCGACGGCCGCACCGAGCAGCAGGTCCATCTGCGCCCGGCGCTCCGGGTACTTGTGCGCGAAGTACATGCCGCCGAACGCGACGTCGCCCGAGGGCCCGTCGCCGTGCGCGCGCACGGGGTTGTGGATCGCGGGCTGCGCCCCGAACGCCAGGACCCCCACGCGGTCCTGGGCCAGCCGCTCGCGGTACGCGTCCACCCGCCCGACGTCGGTCGTGTACACGTGGTCGAACAGCGCCGCCGCGTCGAGGAAGTCCTCGAAGTGCGCCGGGTCCTCCTTGTTCCAGAAGACCGTGGGCACGCCGCGCTCGCGGCACGCGGCGACGAGCTCGACGAACGCCGGACGCGGGGCCGACGTCCCTGTGAGGTGGTACTGCCAGGCGCCCCCGTTCCCGTTCCACGCCGATTCGACGAACAGCAGGTCCAGCCCGGGACGGCCGTCGCGCTCGCGGTCGAGCTCGTCGCGCCACGACGTCGGGGTGAGGACGACCTGGTCCCACTCGAACCCGAGGGCGAGCCGGGAGAAGTCGTCGAGGATCACCCCGACCCGCAGCGCCGGGCGGGCGGGCGCGCGGTGCGAGACGGTCCACGGCTCGAAGGTCACCCCGCGGTCGGAGCGGATCGCCCCCGAGGAGCCCGCGGGCCGCGGGACGCGGCGGCGGCGAAGATACGTGCGGAACTGGGACAAACCACCCCGTCGGAGGTGCCAGAGCGCCCTGCGCGCACCATCGATGCGAGAGCCCCCTCGTGCGTCCATGCCACCGTCTCGTCCGACCTCAGCCGGTGCTCACATCACAACCCGGCCGCGCACATGGTACCGCCGTGCCCCGTCCTGCGGCGGTACCGGACCAGTCGCCGGTCAGGGCACGTAGGCCACGACGACGTCGCCCTCCCCGTCCACGACGACGGCCCCCGTGCCGTGCGGGACGAACACGGACTCCCCACGGACGAGCCGCGTCGCGGGCTCGGGCTCGGCGTCCGCGGGGCGCTCGGCACCGGCGTCCGCCCGGGGCGCGGCCGCGAGCGTCACCGCGCCGTCGAGGCAGAGCACGACGCGCGGACCGGCGGCGGGCAGGGCCACCGCACCGGCGACACGGCCTGCCCGGAGCGCGAACTCCGCGACGGGCGGGCGGTACGCGACGAG
This sequence comes from Cellulosimicrobium sp. EB106-03-01-XG111, assembly GCF_058792115.1. NCBI lineage: Bacteria > Bacillati > Actinomycetota > Actinomycetes > Micrococcales > Promicromonosporaceae > Cellulosimicrobium > Cellulosimicrobium sp. EB106-03-01-XG111. Next base: position 61,731 of record NZ_JBYTEQ010000023.1, on the reverse strand, counting down.
GCCGCTGCCGTCGTCGACCAGCCGCGGGCGGGCGGCGGGGCCCGGTGTGCACGTGGCGCACTCGAGCAGCGCGTCGACGTCGACGAGCTTGCTCGTCAGACCGGCCCGCAGGACGTTGTCGGAGCTCGCCATGATCTCGACGGCGCACCCGGACAGGTACGCGTGCACGTGCCCCGAGGGGACGAACATCGACTCCCCGGGCTCCAGCGTGACGCGGTTGAGCATGAGCGACACGACGGCGCCCGGGTCGCCCGGGTGCTGCTCCGCGAGCGCGAGGACGGTCGCGTCGGCGCGGCGCGACGTGCGTCGGCCGCCTGGCGCGGGCACCGCCGGCTCCCGCTCGGCCCGGGCCCGCACGGACGCGACGGTCAGCGCGAGGTCGGCCGCGACGTCGGGCTCCGCGCGGGCGTGGAGCGCGAGGGTGAACGCCTCGCGGACGCCCGCCTCGGTGGGGCGGGCGCGCAGGGTGTCGCGCATCCGTCCGGCGAGCGCGCCGTCGAGCCCGTCGAGCAGCTCGAGGATGCGCGCCGGCCGGCGGAACCCGGAGAGGCCCTCGAAGCGGGAGACCGCCACGACCATCTCGGGCTTGTGCTGGTCGTCGTGGAAGCTGCGCAGCGGCGAGTCGCGCGCGACGCCCTCGCGGTTCTCGCGGTTGAACCCGGCGCGCGCGAGGTGCGGGCGGGGGTGGACCTGCAACGACAGGGCCCGGTCGGCGGCGAGCACCTTGAGGAGGTACGGCAGGCGGGGCCCGTACTGGTCGAGCACGCGCTGGCCCAGCACCCCCACCGGGTCCGCGCGCACCAGGTCCGCGAGCGTCGTGCCCGACGCCGTCCCCGCGCCCGGGTCCGCCCTCCCGCCCGGGTGGGCGGCGCCGTCGGGCACGACGCGCGACGGCGCGAGCGGGTGCGCCCCCATCCACAGCTCGGCCGCCGGACGACCGTCCGGTGCCACCCCCAGGAGGTCCTGGATCGCCGACGTCGAGCCCCAGTCGTACCGCTGGACGGTGTTCTCCAGCCGGTAGAACGCGGACGGACGAGCGCCGGGGAGGGCGTCGTCCACCGACGCCTCCCCCGACCGCTCGTCCGCCGCGCTCGTCATGGGCCGAGCCTAGAGGCCCAGGGCGTCCCGGATGGGGCCGAGGAGGAAGTACACGACGAACATCGCCGCCGCGACCCACATCAGCGGGTGGATCGCCCGGACCTTGCCGAGCGCGAGCTTGATGAGCACGAAGGCGAGGAAGCCCGCCCCGATGCCGTCCGCGATCGAATACGTGAACGGCATGACGATGATCGTGAGGAACGCGGGGATGCCGATCTCGACGTTCTTCCAGGAGATGCCGGCGATCTGCGTCATCATGAGGAACCCGACGAAGACGAGCGCGGGCGCCGCGGCCTCGTAGGGCACGAGCGCGACGAGCGGCGACAGGAAGGTCGCGAGCAGGAACGCGATGCCCGTGACGACCGACGCGAGGCCCGTGCGGGCACCCTCGCCGGCGCCCGTCGTCGACTCGACGAAGCTCGTGTTCGACGACACGGACCCGGCACCACCGGCAGCCGCCGCGATCGAGTCGACGACGAGGATCGCGCGCGAGCGCGGCGGGACGCCCTCGGCGTCGTTGAGCCGCGCCTCGGCGCCGACCGCGACCATCGTGCCCATCGAGTCGAAGAAGTCCGCGAGCAGGAGCGAGAACACCAGCAGGATCACGGTGACGGTCGCGATGTTCTGGAACGAGCCCAGGAGCGAGAACTGGCCGAGGAGGCCGAAGTCCGGGACCTGCACGACGCCGTCGAACGTGGGCGCGTTGAGGTTGAAGCCGTCCGGGTTCGAGCCGTCGGGGGCCTTCGCGCCGATGTGCAGCGTGTTCTCCAGCACGACGGCGAGCACGGTCGCCGTGAGGATCGCGACGAGCAGGGCGCCCTTGACCTTGCGGACCCAGAGCACGATCGTCAGCACGAGGCCCACGACGAACACGAGGATCGGCCACGTGCCGAGGTTGCCGAGCGCGAGGAGCGTGCCGCTGCCCGCGGTGACGAAGCCCGCGTTGACGAGGCCGATGAGCGCGATGAACAGGCCGATGCCGACGCTGATGGCGGTCTTCAGCTCGAGCGGCACCGCGCGGAAGACGGCTTCGCGGAACCCGGTCAGCACGAGCACGAGGATGATGAGGCCCTCGATGACGACGAGGCCCATCGCGTCCGCCCACGTGACCCCGGGCAGCGACGCGATCGAGTACGCGACCACCGCGTTGAGGCCGAGCCCGGCCGCGAGGCCGAGGGGGAAGTTCGCGAAGACGCCCATGGCGAGGGTCATGACGCCCGCGACGAGCGCGGTGGCTGCGGCGATCTTGCCGAAGTCGGGCTCGGCACCCCCGCCGAGGAACTGGCCCGTGCCGTCCTGGACGGTCCCGATGATCAGCGGGTTCAGCACGATGATGTAGGCCATCGCGAAGAACGTCACGAGACCGCCGCGGATCTCGGTGCCGATCGTCGAGCCGCGCTCGGTGATCTTGAAGAAGCGGTCGATCGCGCCGCGCGCAGGCGCGGGAGCGTGCTCGTCCTCACGGACGGAGGTGGGGGTGGACATGGGGAGAATGCTGCCAGAACCGTGTGACCGTGCGGTAACGCGCCGGACACGGTCGGGCATCGCCCGTCGGGGTCGTCCGCGCACGTCAGGCCGCGCCGACGGCGTCGAACGCCGCCCGGGGTGTGCTCGACGCCACGTCCGCCGCCCCGGGCGCCGCGCCGTCGTCGTGCGCGCGGGGTGCGCCGTGGCCGTGCCCGAGGGACTCGGCCGTCGCGAGGTCGGTGACGCTGCGCGGCGCGCCCGAGGCGAGCTGGACCGCGTGGAGCACGTCGAGGATCGCGTTCGCCCGCTCCCCGGCCGGGCCCGCAGGGACACCGTGCACGACCCGAGCCGGGTGCAGCAGGTCGACGACGGCGTGGCCCGGCCGGTGCTCGTCGGGCACCCAGGCGACCGTGGCAGGGACGCCGTCCGCGGCGAGGCACGCGGCGAGCAGCTCGGCGGTGCCCGCGGGGACGCGGGCGCGCCCGACGACGAGGTCGCCCGGGCCGAGGTGCGGGGCGAGGCCGTCGAGCGCGTCCCGCAGCGTCGCGACGCGCGCCGCACCCCCGGCGTCGGGCGCGGACCCCGCGCCGACGCAGAGCAGGTGCACACGCGCTCCGGCCACGGCCGTGCGGTCGGTCGTCGGGCGCAGGCGCCCGCTCACGAGGCCGAGCGCGAGGAGCCGGGGCAGCCGTGGCTCAGCGGTCCTCGGCCCAGCGCGGAGCGCGGCGAGCGCACGCGGGTCCGGGTCGAGGAGCACGACCTCGTGCCCGGCGGCGGCGAGGCAGGCCGCGTGCAGGACGCCGCGCCGACCGCCTCCCGAGACCGAGACCCGCACGACGCACCTCCTCCTGCCCACCCCGACGTCCCGGCCGGGCCTCAGTAGGCCCCGGAGCCGGAGAACACCGCGCGCGCCGTGCGCGCGAGGATGAGGAAGTCGCCGAACATCGTCCAGTTCTCCACGTAGTACACGTCGAGGCGGACGCTCTCCTCCCACGACAGGTCCGACCGGCCGCCGACCTGCCACAGACCCGTGAGACCGGGCTTGACCAGGAGCCGACGGCGGACCTTCTTCTCGTACTTCTGCACCTCGCGCGGCAGCGGGGGCCGCGGGCCGACGAGGCTCATGTCGCCGCGCAGGACGTTGAAGAGCTGCGGCAGCTCGTCGAGCGAGTAGCGGCGCAGGACCCGTCCGACGGGCGTCACGCGCGGGTCGTCGCGCATCTTGAACAGGAGGCCGGAGCCGTCGTTCTGCTCCTCGAGCTGCTCGACCTCGCGGTCGGCGCCCACGCGCATCGAGCGGAACTTGAACATCGAGAACGTGCGGCCGTTGCGCCCGACGCGCTCCTGGCGATAGAGGACGGGACCGCGGCTCGTGAGCCGGACGGCGAGCGCGACAGCGACGAGCACGGGCAGCGCGACGAGCGTGATGAGGGCCGCGCCCGTCCAGTCCACGACCGACTTCACGGCGAACTTGGGCCCCGTGAAGCGGGGCGCGTCCACGTGCAGGAGCGAGACGCTCTCGGCGGGCGTGATCGTGATGCGGGGGCCGGCGACGTCCGCGAGCTCCGCCGTGAGCATGAGGTCGACGCCGTACGGCTCGAGCTCCCAGCCCAGGCGGCGCACGACCTCGGCCGTGATGGCGTCCGAGCCGGAGACCGCGACGACGTCCGCGCCCACGCGGGTCGCGACCTCGCCCGCGTGCCGGAGCTCGCCGAGGACCGGCACGCCGTGGATCTCCTCCCCCGCGCCGAACCCGCCCGACGGGACGCACACGCCGACGACGCGGTAGCCCGACTCGTCGCGCGAGTTGAGGTCGCGGATGAGGCGCTCGGCCTGGTCGCGGTGCCCGATCGCGAGCACCGCGGACCGCATGCCGCCGTGGGCGCGCTGACGGTGCAGCCACTGGCGCCAGGCGTACCGGCCCGCGAGCAGCCCGGCGAGGCCGAGCGGGAAGGCGAACGCGAGGTAGCCCCGCGTCTCCGGGAAGCGCAGCAGGAAGGCGAGGACGGCGAGCACCGCGAAGAGGCGCCACGACGCGTCGAACACGCGGTGGTACTCCGTGGGCCCGCTGCCCATGACGCGCGGGTCGCGCGTCCGGCTGGCCACGAGGGACACGGACCAGGCCACGCCCACGAGCACGGACAGCACCACGTAGGGGACGCGGGCCCGGCTCACGGGCTCGTCGATCACGGCGTCCCAGCGCAGGAAGTAGGCGACCAGCACGGCCACGACGATCACGACCGTGTCGGTGACGAGCAGCCGACGGCGGTACGCGACCTCCCAGCCCTGCGCGGCGAACGCGGCCCGTGCGGCACGGATGCGTGCCGCGGGCGACGCGGTGAGAAGGGTGCGCAGACCTCGTCTCGTGTCGTCGGTGACGCTGTGGGACATGCGTCCACCTCCGGTCGGCTCAACACCCTGCATGGCGACTCATCCTAGGTTCGAGAAAGTGCGATAACGAGGGTTGACGAGGGCTTTCACCCGGGTGAGATGGCATTCCGGACGACTGCTGTCCGGAAGGTCCCGAGCCGCAGGATCCTGCGGTTCTCACGTCGGCTGCAGGTCGCGGAGGAATTCACTGGACAGGTGTCCAGGTCTGGCGTTCCGCAGCACGCGACGCAGCGTGCGGAGAAGACGTGAGGGAGTTCCCACCCACAGACCGGGGCGGTTCGAGCTGGACGGGCGACCACGAGCGGGAGAGCGTGGTGGGCCGCTTGCATCGTAGCGCGCGGTTGCGGGTGCTCCGGACGTGTGCTCACACCGAAGGAGAAGAGACGCAGGTCACGCCTGTGACGCGCCGTGGGGGTGAAAAAGCGGCCCGTCGCTACGATGCTCGGGTGCCCTCGGTCGTGACCCTCCTCCTCCACCCCGAACGCCGGCGCCCCGACCCGGCGCCCTGGCGGGTCGACCTGCGCGTCGTCATCCTCGCCGGCATGGCGCTCTGGACGGTCGCGCTCGTCGTGTGCGCCGTCCTGCTCGCCACCGGGACGCTCGCGCCCCGCGCGGTCGCGACGTGCGCCGTCGGCCTCGCGCTCGGCGCTCTCGGCCTCGTCTGGGAGCGGCGGAACCGGACGCGCTACCGCGCGTCCGCCGACGACTGAGGGTCGTCCCAGGCCGTCCGCGCCACCGTGCCCTGCGCCCCGCGCGGGTCGCGGAGCACCTCCTCGAGCACGTGCCGTGCGCCGTGACGTCCCGCGACCACGGCGAGCGCCGCCGCGAGCCCGGCCGGGCCGGTCGCGTGCACGACGACGTCCGCTCCCCCACGACCCTCGACCCACCACGGGACCGCGACCCCGTCGACGCGGAGGTCGTCGTGCCGCGCCCAGGTCCGCGGCAGGGGCGCACCGACGACGGCCCCCACCTCGGCCGGGACGTCCTCCCGGCGCCCGGCGGCGTCCGGCGCCGGAGCGGTACCGGTGACCGTCGCGACGTCGAGCAGGTCCGCGACGTCCTCGACCAGGTCCCGTCCGGCGGGCACGAGCGGGCGCAGCGGCGCCCACATCGGGTCCGGGGCCACCGCGACGTCGTCGGCCGACGCGACGACGACCGCACCGCCGTGCAGCGCGGGCACCCGCGCGGGAGGCGGGTCGAGCCGCGCCCCTCGCTCGGCCAGCGCCGCCAGGGCGCGCCACAGGGCCAGCGCCGCCCGGGCGTCGACCGGCGACCCGACCGGGGGCAGCCCGTCGAGCAGGTCGGCCCACTCCTCCGGGTCGAGCGCGGCGAGGTCGTGCACACCCCCGACGGCGGAGAGCGACGCGTCGTCGAGCCCGGCCACCTCGGGCGGTGCCGGACGCAGGAACGCGGCGGCCGGGCCGCCGTCGAGCGCGAACGGCCCGCCGAGCTCCTCGCGCAGCCACCACGCCGTGTACGAGCGCGCCGCCGTCGTGCGCCCGCCCTCCGCGCGCACGGGCGTGAGCAGCGCCTCCCGCGCTGCGGGGTCGCCCGCGAGCCGGGCGAGCACGTCGGGCCACGCGTCGTCGGCCACCGCGTCCAGGTCCGCGACGGCGAGCACGTCCCCCACGTACGCCTCGGGGCCGAGCGTCGCCGCGAGGTGCTCGAGGTACCCGGCCCAGTCCGAGAGCCAGCCCTCCGGCGCGTGCGGGTCCAGGTCGGGCTCGTCGTCGTCCGACGCCGGCGTGAGGACGTCGCGCACCCGCAGCACGGTCGGCCCCGCCGCCGCGCCCACCGCGCGCAGCGCCGGCTCGCCCCAGCGCGCGACGACCCCCGGGTCGACGACGTCGAGCCCGTCGAGCGCGTCCGCCGCCCAGGTGCCCGGCAGGGCGCAGCCGCGCGCGGGCGACCAGCCGCCGTCCGTCGTCGGGACCGGGAGCTCGCCCCACCAGAACGGCAGCGCGTCGCCGGGGTCCCGCACGTCGCGCAGCGCGGCGGCGACCAGCGCGAGCAGCCGGTCGACCTCGGGGGCGGGGTCGTCGTCCGCCTCCGCGGCGTCGGCGGCGGCCAGCACGCGCTCGCGCACCGCGCCGTCGGCGAGCACCGCGCGCAGGTCCGTCGCCCGTGCGCCCAGCCGCTCGAGCAGCGGGTGCGCCGCCCGCGGGTCGACGACGCGGAGACCGAGGTCGGCGGCGTCCCGTGCGTCGAGCGTCCCGCCGTCCGGGCTGTCGGTCGTGCCGTCGTCGAGGAGCAGCAGGCCGCGCGCCCCGCGCACGACCTGCCCGCCGAGCAGCGGGACCGGGAGCGCGCCCAGCGCCTCGAGCACCGACCGGTCCCCCGCGTGCGGCGCGAGGGCGTCGTACAGCGCCCGCCAGCGCGCGGGGTCGGCGACGAGCGGGAGGTCGTCCAGGGCGTCGGCGAGATCGACGACCTGCGCCCCGAGCGACCGCGCGACCGCGCGCAGCGGTCCCGGCACGTCGACGAGGTGCGGCGCCCCGAGCTCGGCACGCACGCGCGCGTCGCCCACGTCCCCGGCGAGGACGAGCGCCTCGGCGGGCGCGAGGAGCCGCCGCCCGTCGCGGTGCGGCACGCCGTCCTCGTCGTGCTCCGCGAGGCTCGGCGGCTCTCCCCACGGCTCGTCCCGCGCGAGGTCGGGCTGATCGGGCGGCAGGTCGAGCGGGAGGAGCGGCGTGCGGGCCAGGGCCGTCGTCGCCGCCGCGCGGACCGCCTCGTCGACCGCGCTCGCCGGCAGCCCGGTCGGCACGAGCGCGAGCACGTCGGCGCCGCGGTGGGCCGCGAGCGACCCGAGGAGCGCCGCGTACGCGCGACCCGCCTCGTGCGCGACGTGGTCGGTCACGGCGCCCCGCGGGACGTGCCGACGCGCCGGGTCGAGCGGGAACGTCGCGAGGAGCAGGGCCGGGAACGTGAGCCGCTCGTCCGTCGGGGTGGGGGCGTGCAGCACGGTCGGAGCCGCCGCGTCGTGGGGCAGCGCCCAGGTGACGGACCAGCGGTCGGCGCCACGCTCCTCGACGGGACGGTCCGCGAGGAGCGCGGGGTCGAGCGTCCCCTCACGTCGCAGCACCGTCCAGCGCTCGTCGACGTCCGCGACCCGGCGCTCCCCGACGCCGTCGCCGACCACGACGACCTCCGTGAGCGCGGGCAGCGCGAGCAGCAGCGGGTCACCCACGTCCGCGAGCTCGGCCCGCACGGCATCGAGCGCTGCGTCGTCGCGCAGCTCGACCTCGACCACCGTGTCGTACCCCGCCGGCACCTCGACGCGCGCCGGGAAGGGCAGCCGCAGCACCGGGAGCCGGTCGCCGCGACCCGCGACCTCGGCAGCGAGGTCCGGGCGGTCCGACAGCACGTCGTCGAGCGCGGCGCGCGTGCGGTCGAGCGAGAGCTCGACCGCACGTTCCCCCGCGCCGACGCGTACGCGGTCCGCGACCGAGCGGACCGCCGCGAAGCCGACCCCGAAGCGCCCGACCGTGCGCGGGCCACCGGCTGCACCCACGCCCCGGCCCGTGGCCGAGGCCCGCATCGCGACGAGCGACGCGACGCCCGCTGCGTCGAGCGGCTCGCCGGTGTTCGCCGCGCGCAGCACCCAGCGCCCGCCGGGGTCGGACGGCGCGTGGAGGCTCAGCCGGAGCCGACCGGGGACGCCCGCACGGGCGGCGGCGTCGGCCGCGTTCTGCGCGAGCTCGACGACGACCCGCCCCCGGTACGACCCGTGGGCGTGGTCCTCCTCGGTGTTCGCGTCCTCGCGCAGGCGCGTCGGCGAGGACCGCCACGCCTCCAGGACCGCACGACGCAGCGCGGCCGTCCCGAAGACGTCCCGCGTCACTCCCGCGGCTCGTCCGGCGCGGCGTCGACGACGGCGTCCGGCGCGGTCTCGGGACCGTCCGGCGTGGCGTCGGGGTCAGGGGCGGTCTCCGCGTCGTCCGGCTCGACGGCCGCGGCCACGGCGGCCTCCGGCGCGGTGTCGGCCGACGTCGGGGCGTCGGCCACCGGCGTCGGCTCGTCCTGTGCCGCCGGGGCAGGCTCCGCCGGGACGGTCCCGGTCGGGGCCGTCTCCTGCTGAGCCGCCTCCTTCCGGGCGACCGCGGACTCGAGGAGCGTGACGATCTCGACGTGCAGCTCGTCGACGAGCGGGTCCGGGTCCGGCCACTCGCTGCGCTGCGGCTCGACGTCCGTCTCCGAGTGCGCGCCGCAGCCGTGGTCGAGGCTCACGACCTTGCCGTCGTCGGGCGACCACTCGTTCGCGCACACGCCGAAGACCTGGCCGAGGCTGCCCTGGAGCGGCACGAGGAAGCCGCACGACCCGCAGTCGGCCGCGGCGGCCACGGCGCCGCGCGTCGTCGGGCCGCGCGACCCGCGGTACCAGCGCTCCGCGGCCTCGTCGCGGCCCTGCGGCGACAGGACGCGGGCGCGGGCGAGCGCGAGCTCCTCGATCGCGACGGCGTCCTGCTCCTCGTCGCCCGTCGGCACGTAGCCCGGCTCGAGGCGGGGGTCGTCCGCGCGGAAGGGCAGCACGTCGCCCGGGCCGACGTCGCCCGGGCGCAGGCGCTCGGACCACGGGAGCCACGACGGTGCGAGCAGCGCACCGTCACCGGGCAGCAGCTCGACCTCGCACACCGTGGCCGTCCGGCCGCGCGGCACGCGCGCGAGCGTGACCGTCCAGTGCCAGCCGCGGTAGCCGCGCATCGTGCACGCGAACCGGTGGGAGATGAGGCGGTCCGCCTCGGCGACGGTGCCGAGGTGCTCCCCCACGTCCTCCGGGCTCTCGGCCACCTCCTGCGCCGCGGCGCGCGCGAGCTCGACCGCGCCCGTGAGCACGGCGTCCCGCGCCGCGCGCGCGGAGACTCCTCGGACGCGCTCCTCTGCGGCTGCCACGGCGGACATCGTCAGGCCTCGATCTCGTCCGCGACCGCGCGCAGGACCGCGGCGACCTTGGTGGCCTTGCCCTTCTCCGGGTAGCGGCCACGGCGCAGGCCGTTGCCGATCCCGTCGAGCTCCTTGATGAGGTCCTCCACGATGACCGCCATCTCGTCCGCCGAGCGACGCTTCGCCTTGACGACCGAGGGCGCCGGGTCGAGGAACGTGACGGCGAGCGCCTGCGGGCCACGGCGCCCGTCCGCGACGCCGAAGTCGACGCGAGCGCCCGGCTTGGGCGCGGGGGCGTCCGCGGGCAGGGCGGAGGCGTGCAGGAAGACCTCGCCGCCGTCGTCGTTGGCGATGAAGCCGAACCCGCGTTCGGTGTCGAACCACTTGACCTTGCCGGTGGGCACGTGGACCTCGTTCGTGCTCGTAGGAACCAGAACCCCCAGGTTACCGGCCACGCGGCGGCAAAGCCGCATCCATACCGTGGGCGCGCTCCGGGCGAGCCCCGACGACCGGGCGCGGCACGTCGTCGGCCCGGTCAGTGCGCGGGCGACCGCGGGACCACGCCGGCGTCCGCCCCGACCCGCAGCGCGACGGCGTCGAACCAGTCGGCGTAGTCGGCGACCGTGCGGTGGAGGTGGCCGAAGAGCTCGAACGAGACCGTGCCGAACAGGGTCGTCCAGGCCATGAGCGTGCGCACGACGGCCTCGGGCGGGACGTCGGGCGTCGTCAGCCCGCGCGCGCTCACGTACGCGACGGCGGGGGCGACGAGCGCGGCCGCGTCCCCGCCCGACGGCGGTGCGGGCACCGGGCCCTCGCCGTCCGCCCAGGAGTCGGCGACGACCCGGACGAGCGCCCGCACGACGCGCGTCGCGGGCTCGACCGTGTCCTGCGGCGCCGCGTACCCCGGGACGGGGGTGCCGTAGAGCAGCCCGAACTCCCCGGGACGCGCGACGCACCACGTGCGCAGCGCGCGGCACGCGGCGAGCCAGCGGCCGGCCAGGTCGTCCCGCGCGACGGCGGCCTCCGCGGCCTCGACGGCGGCCCCGAGCTCGTCGTAGCACTCGACGAGGAGCGCGGTGAGCAGCGCGTCCCGGCTCGGGAAGTAGCGGTAGACCGCGGACGACACCATGCCGACGTCGCGCGCGACGGCCCGCAGCGAGAGCGCGGCGGGCCCGTCGGCGACGAGCCGCGCGCGGGCGGCGTCGAGGATCTCGCGCGTGAGGGTCTCGCGCGCCAGGGCGCGCGCCGTCCGAGGTGCCGTCATCCCGTCAGGGTCGCAGACGAGAGCGCTGACCACCAACGAGAGCGGTGCTCTTGCTTTGTCATGGCCGTCGTGCCAGGCTGCTGTCGAAACGAGAGCGCTGCTCTCGGAAAGGAGCTCTCATGTCCAGCACCTCGTCCTCCCCCGACCGGCACGTCGTCGTCGGCGCCGGCCCGGTCGGCCGCCACGTCGCCGCCGAGCTCGCGGCCCGCGGGTCGCACGTCACCGTCGTGACCCGCAGCGGACGCGACACCGGGATCGCCGGCGTCACGCACCTCGCCCTCGACGCGTCCGACGCCGACGCGCTGAGCCGCGCCGCGGACGGCGCCGCCGTGCTCTACAACTGCGCCAACCCCGGCGACTACACGCAGTGGGAACGGGTCTGGCCGCCGCTCGCCGCAGCGCTGCTCACCACGGCCGAGCGGACGGGCGCCGTCTACGCGATCACCGGCAACCTCTACCCCTACGGCCCGGTCGACGGACCCATGACCGAGGACCTGCCCGACGCCGCGACCGACCACAAGGGCGTCCTGCGCGCCCGGCTGTGGGCCGACGCCCTCGCCGCGCACCGCGCCGGCCGTGCGCGCGTCGTCGAGGTGCGCAGCTCCGACTTCGTCGGGCCCGGGGTCGGCGCCAACGGCCACGTGTCGCGCGTGGTCCCCGCCGCGCTGCGCGGCCGGGCCGTCACGATGATCGGCCGCACCGACCTGCCGCACTCGTTCACCGACGTGCAGGACGCGGCGCGCACGCTCGTCGCGGCGGCCGCCGACCCGGGGGCGCTCGGTCGCACGTGGCACACCCCGAGCAACCCGCCGCGCACCCAGCGCGAGGCGCTGACCGACGTCCTCGCGAGCGTCGGGCACCCACCGGTCCGGGTGCGCTCGCTGCGCGGCCCCGGGCTCGCGGTCGCCGGGCTGTTCTCGCCGCTGCTGCGCGAGCTGCGCGACCTCGCCTACCAGTGGGAGCGCCCCTACGTCCTCGACGACACCGCGGCCCGCGACCGCTTCGGCATCGAGCCCACGCCGTGGGACGAGGTCTGCCGACGGACCGCCCGCGGCTGACCGGTCGGTAGACCGGTCGCGTGAGGTCGGCACGTCGTGCGGCGTTCGGCACCTGGGGCTGCCGACGCCTCGCACGCGCTGCCGACCCGCGTCCGCGCTGCCGAAGCGCCCGACCGTCGCGCACAGGCGCCGTCGACCGGAGACCGTCCACAGGATCCGTCGGTGCGACGCGCGCGAGCTCCCGGACGGGGCACGCTCGCCCGGTGCACGACGACGACCCGCGCGCCCCCGGCGCACCCCGACGGCCCCCGCTGCTGCTCGCGTCCGAGCACCCGCCCGGGCTCGTGCGGCAGGCCGCGTCCTCCGGGTCCTGGGAGCGGGTGCGGCGGGGCGTCTACCGCGAGACGGGGCCCACCAAGAGGCTCGGGCCAGCCGACGAGCGCGACCTCGTGCTGGACCGGGCGACCGCGCTCCATCGCACCCTCCGTGCGGACCACGTCCTCAGCCACACCACCGCCGCCCTCGTCCACGGCCTGCGTCTGTGGACGGCGCCCCGCGACGTGCACGTGGTGCAGCCCTACCGGCGGTCCGGGCGCGCGGACCCCACGGTCGCGAGGCACCTCGGACTCGTCGACGCCGTCGACCGGTGCGTCGTCGGTGGTCTGCCGGTGACGACGCCCGCCCGCACCGTCGCCGACTGCCTGCGCACCCTGAGCCCGCTCGAGGGGCTGGTCGTCGCGGACGCGGCGCTCGCGCGGGGCCTCGCCCGCGAGGACGTCGCGGCCTGCCTGGCGCGACGGCCCCGGGCTGCCGGGGCACCTCGCGCCCGGCACGTCCTCCGGCTCGCGGACGCCGGTGCCGAGTCCGCCTGGGAGACGTGGCTGCGGTACCTCGTCCTCCGGCTCGGCCTCCCCCGCCCGTTGACGCAGGTCCCGGTCCGTACCTCGGTCGGTCGGGTCCGCGCGGACCTCGGGTGGGAGCCGTGGCGGCTGCTGCTGGAGTTCGACGGGCTGGTGAAGTACCGCACGACGGGCGACGGCCTCGCTCCCCGCGAGGACCCGGGTCGCGTCCTCGTCGCGGAGAAGCGACGGCACGAGGCGATCGAGGCGACCGGACGTCGCGTGCTGCGGTTCACCGCGCGGGACGCGCCCGACGCCGTCGGCGAGCGGGTCCTGCGGTGGGTGCCGCCCGACGTCGTCGCGTCGCTCCGCCCTGACCGTCACCTTCCTCCGCTGCGCTGACCGGTCGGTACCCCGGCCGCGGTTCGGCACTCGCAGCACTTGTCGGCACCTCGAGGTGCCGACCAACGACAGGAGGTACCGAACCGTCACCACGACCCGCGTAGCATCGGACGGATGGCCTCCTCCCGGCCCGAGCGGGCTCCGACGTACAGCGAGTCGCTGCGCCAGCGCGACGACGACGCGCTGGTCACCCTGCTCACGGGGCGCCCCGACCTCGCCACGCCCTCCCCCTCGACGCTGCTCTCGCTCGCCGCGCGCGCGATGAACCGCACGAGCCTCGAGCGCGCGCTCGCCGGCCTCGACGAGCTGACGCTGCACATGCTCGAGTCGGTGCTCGTGCTCGACTCCGTGGGCACCCCCGCGACGGCGGCCGCGGTGGCCCGCGCGACGGGCGTGGACCGCGCGTCGGTCACTGCGGCGCTCGAGCGCCTCGACGAGCTCGCGCTCGTCTGGTCGCCCGGCACGCGCTCGGCCGGGTTCCGCCCGGCGCCCGGGACGGCCGAGGTGCTCGGCCCGCACCCCGCGGGCCTGGGCCCGGTCTCCGGCGGCACGGGCGGTGCCCCGGCGCCGTCCGCCGTCCTGCCCGACGACGCACCCCCGGGCGCGCGCGCCATCCTCGACGCGCTCGCGTGGGGGCCGCCCGTCGGCGTCGCCCCGCGCTCCGACCCGTCCGCGCGCCGGGCGACGGCCTGGCTGGTCGAGCGCGGCTCCCTCCGCGCGACCGACGAGCGGCACGTCGTCCTGCCGCGCGAGGTGGGGCTCGCGCTGCGTGGCGGCCGCACCCACCGCGACGTGCGCACGACGCCGCCCGTGCCCGAGGTGCGCGAGCTTCCTGCGGCGACGGTCGAGGCGGAGTCCGCGAGCGCCGGGCTGGAGGCGGTGCGCCTCGTCGCGCGCCTCGTGACGCACTGGACCGAGCACCCGCCGGGCGTCCTGCGCGCGGGGGGCCTCGGGGTGCGCGACCTGCGCCGTGCGGCTCTCGCGCTCGAGGTCGACGACGCGACGGCGGCCGCGGTCGTCGAGCTCGCCGCGGCGGCAGGCCTCGTGGCCGACGACGGCGACGACCCGCCCACGTTCGCCCCGACCCCGACGGCCGAGGACTGGCTCGACGACGACCTGGGCGACCGGTGGGCGACGCTGGCGCGCGGGTGGTGGCGGTCGCGCCGCACGCCGTGGCTCGTCGGGAGCCGTGACGAGAAGGGCGCCCTGCGCGCCGCGCTCGACCCCGAGCTGTGGCGGCCCTGGGTCCCGCGGCTGCGCCGCTCGGTCCTCGACGTGCTCGCCCTCGCGCCCGACCGGCCGCTCGACGCGTCCGACGTCGTCGCGGTCCTGCGCTGGCGCACGCCGCGCGCGGTGCCGCCGGAGCAGGCCGTCGCGGGGCTGCTGCGCGAGGCCGCGCTGCTCGGGGTGACGGGCGCGGGCGCGCTCGCGCCCCCGGGTGGGGCGCTCGTCGCGGGCGACGACCCCGCGGCGTCGGCGGAGCCCGTGGACCTGGGCGCGGCGTTCGAGGCCGTGCTCCCGCCCGAGGTGGACGACCTCCTGCTCCAGGGCGACCTCACGGGCATCGTGCCGGGCCGGCCGTCGCGCACGCTCGAGCGGCTCGTGGAGGTCGCGGCCGACGTCGAGTCGCGCGGTGCCGCGACCACGGTCCGGTTCACGCCGGAGTCGGTGCTGCGCGCGCTCGACCGGGGCGCGACGGCCGACGAGCTGCTCGCCGAGCTCGCGTCGCACTCCCGCACGCCCGTGCCCCAGCCGCTGGAGTACCTGGTGCGCGACACCGCGCGCCGCCACGGGCGCGTGCGCGTCGGGACGGCGTCGTCGTACGTGCGCGCCGAGGACCCGGTGCTCCTCGCGGGCATCGCGGAGGACCCCGCGCTGCGCGGCCTCGGCCTGGTGCTCCTCGCGCCGACCGTGCTCGCCGCCGGCGCACCGGCCGGGGAGCTGCAGGACGCGCTGCGGGCGCGCGGCGTGCCGTCGGTCGTGGAGGGCCCGGACGGTCGCGTGCTCGTCGCGGACCGTGCGGGCCGGCACGACCTGCCCGACGCCGCGGGCCCGGCCCGGCGAGGACGGGCCGGGACGGTCGTCGGACGGCGCGGGAACCGCGCCCGGACCGGCGTCGTGCCGGGTTCCGGGGCGCGCGTCGACGAGGCACGGGACGCGGCCGGGAGCGGCGCGCAGCGGTTCGCCGACCTCGTCGCCCGGCTGCGTGCCGCCGACACGCGCTCGGCGGAGCAGGCCCAGGCCCGCGCGACCGGAGGGGCACGCGCGGACGGCGACGGGTCGCGCCGGGGTGGGGGGACGGCGTCGGGCAGGGCGGGACGCGGGGACGACGGACCCGAGGGAACAAGCGACCCGGTGGCGGCGTTGGGGCTGCTGCGCGAGGCGATCGCGGAAGGCGCCATGGTGTGGCTCGAGGTCGTCGGGCCGACGGGCGCGCCGGACCGCCGCCGCGTGCGGCCCCTCACGCTCGACGCCGGTCGGTTGCGCGCGCAGGATCCGGCCCGCGACGCCGAGCTCACGGTCGCGGTCCACCGCATCGCGTCCGTGACCCCGGACTGACCCCGGACCACACCCCGCGCCCGCCATCGACACCGCCCCCGGACCGACCACGGACCGCTCGACCCTCGGCCACCCACGGCAAGGAGAACGCATGACCGACGGACCTCTCATCGTCCAGAGCGACAAGTCGCTCCTGCTCGAGGTCGACCACCCCCGTGCCGACGACGCGCGCCGGGCCATCGCACCGTTCGCCGAGCTCGAGCGCGCCCCCGAGCACGTCCACACCTACCGGCTCACGCCGCTCGGCCTGTGGAACGCGCGCGCGGCCGGGCACGACGCCGAGCAGGTCGTCAACACGCTCATCGAGTACTCGCGCTACCCGGTGCCGCACGCGCTGCTCATCGACGTGGCGGAGACGATGTCGCGGTACGGGCGGCTCACGCTCGCGCAGCACCCGACGCACGGGCTCGTGCTCGAGGCGACGGACCGCGCCGTCCTCGCCGAGGTGCTCAAGTCCAAGCGCACCGCCGGGCTGGTGGGCGACCGGATCGACGACACGACCGTCGTCGTGCACCCGTCCGAGCGCGGCCACCTCAAGCAGGTGCTGGTGAAGCTCGGCTGGCCCGCCGAGGACCTCGCCGGGTACGTCGACGGCGAGAAGCACGCCATCGCGCTCAGCCCGACGACGCCGCCGCGCACCGAGGGCGAGGAGCCGAAGCCCTGGGAGATGCGCCCGTACCAGGCGCAGGCGGTGGACGGGTTCTGGCACGGCGGGAGCGGCGTCGTCGTGCTGCCGTGCGGCGCGGGCAAGACGATCGTCGGCGCGGGTGCGATGGCGAGGTCCGGGACAACGACGCTCATCCTCGTGACGAACACGGTCAGCGCGCGCCAGTGGCGCGACGAGCTCGTGCGGCGCACGACGCTCACCGAGGACGAGATCGGCGAGTACTCCGGCGCGCGCAAGGAGATCAAGCCCGTCACGATCGCGACCTACCAGGTGCTGACGACGAAGCGGAAGGGCGTGTACACGCACCTCGAGCTGCTCGACGCCCGCGACTGGGGGCTCGTCGTGTACGACGAGGTGCACCTGCTGCCCGCGCCGATCTTCCGCATGACGGCGGACCTGCAGGCGCGCCGCCGCCTCGGGCTCACCGCGACGCTCGTGCGCGAGGACGGCCGGGAGGACGAGGTGTTCTCGCTCATCGGGCCCAAGCGGTACGACGCCCCGTGGAAGGACATCGAGGCGCAGGGCTACATCGCGCCCGCGGACTGCGTCGAGGTGCGCCTCACGCTGCCCGAGTCCGACCGCATGACGTACGCCGTCGCCGAGCCCGAGGACAAGTACCGGCTCGCCGCGACCGCCACGGGCAAGAACCGGGTCGTGGAGCAGATCGTCGCGCAGCACCCGGACGACCAGGTGCTCGTGATCGGCCAGTACCTCGACCAGCTCGAGGAGCTGTCGCAGCACCTCGACGCGCCGCTCATCACGGGCGCGACGACGGTCCGCGAGCGCCAGCGCCTGTTCGACGCGTTCCGCACGGGCGAGATCTCGCGGCTCGTCGTGTCGAAGGTCGCGAACTTCTCCATCGACCTGCCCGAGGCGTCGGTCGCGATCCAGGTCTCCGGGTCCTTCGGGTCGCGCCAGGAGGAGGCCCAGCGCCTCGGTCGCGTCATGCGCCCCAAGGCCGACGGCCGCACGGCCCACTTCTACGCCGTCGTCGCGCGCGACACGGTGGACCAGGACTTCGCGGCCCACCGCCAGCGGTTCCTGGCGGAGCAGGGGTACGCCTATCGCATCGTCGACGCGGAGGACCTCGGCGTCGTGCAGTGACGGGTGGGGACCGCAGCGCAGCAAGGTACCCGCCGGGCACGGAACGATGCCCAGGTCCGACCGAAAACACCGGGACCTCGGCGTCGTGCAGTGACGGGTGGGGGTCCCGCGACGCAGGAGCGCGGCACCCGCCCGGCACGGAACGACGCCGGGGGCCGACCAAGAACGCGGAGGACCTCGGCGTCGTGCAGTGACAGAGGGCCCCGCGGCACCGATTGCGGGTCCTGGGCGGCTGGGAAAGGATCGGGCCGTGAGCACGGCCGATCGTCCCTGGCACCCCCGCGCGGCCGGGGGCCGCGGCGCCCGCGCGTTCCTCGCCCTCGTCGTCTCGACGCTCGTCGGGCTGCTGACGTGCGTCGCCCTCGTCGCCACGCCGGGCCTCGCGCACGCCGTCCCGCCGATGGACGTGACGGACGAGATCACCGACCCGTCCGGCGTCCTCGGGGACCGCACGGACGACGTGCGCGCGGCGCTCGACCGCCTGGCCCAGGACACGGACCTCCAGCTCTTCGTCGTGTACGTGGACGGCCTCGACGGCATGGACGGCGTCGACTGGGCGAACGCGACGGCGAACCAGTCGGGGCTGGGGGTCGACGACCTGCTGCTGGCC
Source organism: Cellulosimicrobium sp. EB106-03-01-XG111 (assembly GCF_058792115.1). NCBI lineage: Bacteria > Bacillati > Actinomycetota > Actinomycetes > Micrococcales > Promicromonosporaceae > Cellulosimicrobium > Cellulosimicrobium sp. EB106-03-01-XG111. Next base: position 43,451 of record NZ_JBYTEQ010000023.1, on the reverse strand, counting down.
GTCGGGACGCAGGACCGGCGGTACGGGCTGTCGTACGACAACAACGTCCCGCTCTCTGACGCCGAGCTGGACCGGATCACGTCCGCGGTGGAGGACGAGCTCCGCGCCGACGACTGGGCGGGTGCGGCCATCGCGGCGGCCGAGGTGGCGCGCGGGGCGAGCCAGGGCTCGGGCGGCGTGTCGTGGTTCTGGGTCCTGCTCGTCGGCGGCGTGCTCGTGATCGTGGTCGTGGTGGTCGCCCGCGCGGCGGGACGACGCCGCCGGGCCGCGACCGCCGTCGGTCCGGCGGGCGACCCGCTCGCGGCGCTGCCCACGGCCGAGCTGGACCGTCGCGCGAGCGCCGCCCTCGTGGCGATCGACGACGCCGTGAAGACGTCCGAGCAGGAGCTCGGCTTCGCACAGGCGCAGTTCGGGCTCGAGGCGACGCAGCAGTTCTCCGCCGCGCTCGCCGAGGGCAGGCAGCGGGTCGCGGAGGCGTTCGCGCTGCGCCAGCAGCTGGACGACGACCAGCCCGAGACGGAGCCCCAGGCGCGGCAGCTGATGGCGCGCATCGTCACCCTGTGCGACGAGGTCGCGGACTCGCTCGACGCCCAGTCCCGCACGTTCGACGAGCTGCGCGACCTGCAGGCCCGCGCGCCGCAGGTGCTCGACGAGACCGACCAGCGCGCGACCGAGGTGCTCGGCCGTGTGGAGCCCGCGCGCGCGACGCTCGAGGCGCTCGGGCGCACGTACCCGTCGACGGCGCTCGCGTCCGTCGCGCAGAACCCCGAGCAGGCGCAGGCGCTCCTCACGGGCGCGCGCGAGTCGGTGACGCGCGGTCGGGAGGCGCTCGCCGGCAAGGACCGGGCGACGGCCGTCGCGCTCGCGCGGGCCGCGCAGAACGCCGTCGGCCAGGCGGTGACGCTGCTCGACGCCGTCGACCGCGCGGGCACCGACCTCGCCGAGTCCGGTCCGCGCCTCGACCGGGGCGTCGCGTCGATCACGTCCGACATCGCGGACGCCGGGCGGCTCGCCCCCGGGGACCCCGCGGTCGCGCCGGCGCTCGCGGAGGCGCAGGCCGCCGTGGCGGCGGCCGGGGCTGCGCGCGACGGCGGCGACCCGCTCGCCGCGCTCCGTCGCCTCACGGACGCGGAGGCGGCGCTCGACGCCGTCCTCGCCCCGTTCCGCGAGCGTGCCGAGCAGGCGGCGCGCGCGAACGCGCTGCTGCGCGAGACCCTCGCGCGCGTCGACTCGCAGGTCCGAGCGACGAACGACTTCATCGAGACCCGGCGCGGCGCCGTCGGCCCGGAGGCACGGACCCGGCTCGCGGAGGCGATCCGCCTGCTCGGCGAGGCGCGCGCGCTCCAACCGACCGACCCGGTCGCCGCGCTCCAGCGCGCGCAGCAGGCCGACGCGCAGGCGCAGTCCGCGGCCCAGCGCGCGCAGCAGGACGCGTCGAGCTGGCAGTCGTCCCAGGGTGGCGGGTTCGGCGGGGGTGGCGGCAGCAACGTCGGGGGCATGGTCCTCGGCGGGATCCTCCTCGACTCCATCCTCCGCGGCGGGGGCGGCGGAGGACGCTCCGGCGGGTTCGGCGGCGGCAGCTTCGGCGGCGGCTACGGGGGCGGCGGGTTCGGCGGCGGACGCTCCGGCGGACGGTCGGGCGGCCGGTCCTCGGGCGGGCGCTCCGGCCGCGGCGGACGCTTCTGAGGACGGGCGGCACCTGACGCGCCGCACCACGGCACGACGCACACGACCAGCACGAGACGGCTCACCAGAGAGGGACGACCATGGCGGAGAAGCAGAGCATCTTCGGACGGATCGCGCAGCTCGCGCGCGCGAACATCAACGCGCTCCTGGACAGCGCCGAGGACCCGCAGAAGATGCTGGACCAGCTCGTGCGCGACTACACGAACAACATCGCCGAGGCGGAGCAGGCCGTCGCGCAGACCATCGGCAACCTGCGCCTCGCCGAGCAGGACTACAACGAGGACGTCGCCGCCGTCCAGGAGTGGGGCCAGAAGGCCGCGGCCGCGTCGGCCCAGGCCGACCGGTACCGCCAGCAGGGCGACGCCGCGAACGCCGACAAGTTCGACAACCTCGCGAAGATCGCGCTCGGCAAGCAGATCGCCGCCGAGAGCGAGGTCCGCCAGGCCGAGCCGCTCATCGCGTCGCAGCGCGAGTCGGTCGAGAAGCTCAAGTCCGGCCTCGCGATGATGAAGGACAAGCTCGGTCAGCTGAAGTCCAAGCGTGACTCGCTCGTCGCGCGGCAGAAGAGCGCGCAGGCGCAGCAGACCGTGCAGGGCGCGCTGAGCTCGATCAACGTGCTCGACCCGACGAGCGAGATCTCCCGCTACGAGGAGATCGTCCGCCGCGAGGAGGCGCAGGCGCTCGGCCAGGCGGAGGTCGCGGCGTCGAGCATCGACGCGCAGTTCGCCGAGCTCGAGACGTCGGGCGAGGCCGTCGAGATCGAGGCCCGCCTCGCCGCGCTCAAGCAGGGCTCCGCGCCCGCCGCGCAGGTGTCGCCCACCCAGGTCACGCCCGCGATCGGTTCGGGGACGACCGCCCAGGACGCCCCCTCGACCGACTGGTGACCTCGGCCCGGGTCAGGCGGGGACGCGTCGTCGGCTGACCCGGACCGCGGTGACGAACGACTCCGCGAGCCGGCGTCCGCCGTCGAGCAGCGCGGGGGCGTGCTCGTCGAACCCGGCGAGCGCCGCCGCGGTGTCGACGTCGTCGTACCCGACGCACCAGGCCGCGAACCCGGCGCGCGACGCCTCGGGGTGGAACTGGACGCCGAGCGCGGACCCGAGGCGGAACGCCTGGTAGGGGTACATGTTCGACGACGCGAGCCAGACGGCGCCGGCCGGGAGCTCGACGATCGCGTCGCCGTGCATGCTCGTCACGCAGCGCACCGGGTCGTCGGCCGTCGCGAGCGGCGCCAGCACCGGGTCGGTGTCGGCCTCGGCACGCCAGAACAGGCGCGTCGCGCCGACCTCGCGTCCGGGCGGTGCAGCGACCGCCACCTGTCCCCCGCCGGCGACGGCGAGGAGCTGTGCGCCGAGGCAGATCCCGAGCGTCGGGACGCCCTGCGTCGCGGCGGCGACGAGGGTCTCGCGCAGCGCGGGCAGCCAGGGGGCGCGCGCGTCGTCGTACGCGGACATGTGGCCGCCGAGGACGACGAGACCGTCGCCGAGCTCGTCGATCCGGTCCGCGGCGGGGACGGGCTCGCCGTCGTGCGCCCGGACGACGCGGAGCTCCGTGTCGAGGAGGTCGGCGTAGGCGTCGAGCGTGACGTCCGGGGAGTTCTGGACGACCGTGAGCCGGACGGTCCCGGTCCCGGTCGTGGCGTCGGTGTCGTGCGTGGTCACGAACCCTGACGGTACCCACTCGGGGGTGGGGCGACGCAAACACCCACGTCGTGGACAGCGCCGCCGGGCGCACCCGGACGGAGCGCGGCGGGTCGCGCGCCGATAGGCTGACCGGCATGTCCGACCTCCAGACCTCCGACGGCCGAGCGCTGACGACGCCGCGCCGCACCTACCTCGTCGTCGACGGCGAGAACATCGACGCGACGCTCGGCATGAACGTCCTCGGCCACCGGCCCGCCCCGGAGGAGCGGCCGCGCTGGGACCGCATCGTGGACTTCGCGCGCCAGGCCTGGGGCCAGGACGTCACGCCCCTGTTCTTCCTCAACGCGTCGTCGGGCCAGATGCCGATGTCGTTCGTGCAGGCGCTGCTCGCGATGGGCTACCGCCCGATCCCGCTGTCGGGGTCGAGCAACGAGAAGGTCGTCGACATCGGTATCCAGCGCATGCTGGACGCGATCGCCGGCCAGCCGGGCGACGTGCTCCTCGCGAGCCACGACGGCGACTTCCTGCCCCAGGTCGAGACGCTCCTCGACGACAAGGACCGGCGCGTGGGCGTGCTCGCGTTCCGCGAGTTCGTCAACGTGCGCCTCACCGAGCTCACGGGCCGCGGTCTCGAGATCTTCGACCTCGAGGACCACGCGGGCGCGTTCACGGCCGTGCTGCCGCGCGTGCGGATCATCCCGCTCGACGAGTTCGACCCGATGCGCTACCTCTGACCGCCCGTACCGCGGGCTCCGTCGCTCAGGCGTGGAGCTCGCGGTACAGCGGCGTCGGGAACGACGCCGTCACGCCGTCGCCCCCGAGGAGCGCCGCGATCCGCTCGGCCTCGGCCGCGACGGCCCGCTCGCCGTCGGCGCCGACGTCGTCGAGGAGACGCCACGCGGGCTCGCCGCCCGGGCGCACGACCCAGGCCCCGACGATCCGGCCCTCCCACCAGACGGTCGCGCCCGCGTTGCCGATCGTGTCGAAGACGGCCGCCTTGTGCGCTCCCAGGTACCAGTCGCGCGCGGTCCAGCCCATGGTCGTCGGGTCGAGCGACGGCAGGAGCGCGACGTGGCCCTCGATCGGCACCTCGTCGGGGCCGGGCAGGTCCGTGCCGCGCAGCATGACGCCGGGGCGGGTCGCCTCGCCGTCCTGCGCACCGACCTCGACCTCCACCTCGACGACGTCGAGGCCCGCGAGCGCCGCGACCGTGTCGCGCCGGTTCCAGCCGGTCCACCACACGAGGTCCTCGACCGTCGCAGGACCGAACACGTCGAGCCAGGCCCGCGCCAGCGCGGTGCGCGCCGCGGCCTCGTCGAGCACGGGGATGCCGCCGGGGAACCAGTCGTCGACGGGCGACCAGACGTGCCGGTTGGACGACCACGTGCCCCGCGGCTCGCCGCGCACCACCGCGCCCTCGGCCGACAACAGGGCGAGGAGCTGGGACGTCATGGTGCGGCGCACGTCCCACGTCTTGGTGGTCGTGGGCAGGAACGCCGTGCGCAGCAGCGGCGCGGCCCGCGACAGGCTCGCGCCGTCGAGCGGGCCGTGCTCGTCGAGCGCGGCGTGGACCTGCGCCTCGACCGCGGCGAGGAAGGTCGCGGCGTCGTCGACCGGCGGGTCCGTGGGCAGGGTCGCGAGCTCCTTGAGCAGGCGGGTGCGCAGCCGCCGCGCGACGGCGAGCGCGGCCGCGGCGTGCACGACGGGCACCGCCTCGCGGCGCACGACGAACATCGTGCGCCGCATGGCGAGCACCTTGACGAGCGAGCGCCGCCGGAAGACGGCGTCCCGGACGTCGTCGAGCCCGAGGCCCGGGACCCGCGCGAGCACCGACAGGTAGACGCTCGGGGCGTCGGTCGCGTGCAGCGCGAAGAGCCGGTCCACGACGTCCTCCGGGCTCCGGGCCGCCGGCCTCCCCGGCAGGTCCGTGGCGAGCGCGAGCTGCTGCGCGACGAGCCGACGCCGCCTCTGGTCCACCGTGATCCGCACGGCGGCCATCCTGCCCCGGACCACCCACGGGCGCCCGGCCGGTGCCGCCCGGGTGCCACGTGCGGTCGAGCCCGTTCCCAGGCGTCTCCCAGACCGCGGGAGCACACTGGACGCATGAGCACCACCCCCGAGGCACGCCTCGTCGTCGTGGACGACGAGCCGAACATCCGCGAGCTGCTGGCCACGTCCCTGCGCTTCGCCGGGTTCGAGGTGCACGCCGCCGCGGACGGGCAGAGCGCCCTGCGGCTCGTGCGCGACGTCGAGCCCGACCTCGTCGTGCTCGACGTGATGCTCCCCGACATGGACGGGTTCACCGTGACCCGCCGCCTGCGCGAGAAGGGCCAGCACACGCCCGTCGTCTTCCTCACCGCGAAGGACGACACGCGCGACAAGGTCACGGGGCTCACCGTGGGCGGCGACGACTACGTGACGAAGCCCTTCAGCCTGGAGGAGGTCGTGGCGCGCATCCGGGCCGTGCTGCGCCGCACGCACGCCGAGCCCGTCGACGACGCCGTCCTGCGCTTCGCCGACCTCGAGATGGACGAGGACTCGCACGAGGTGCGGCGCGCCGGCGTCGACATCGACCTGTCCCCCACCGAGTTCAAGCTGCTGCGCTACCTCATGCTCAACGCCGGGCGCGTGCTGTCCAAGGCGCAGATCCTCGACCACGTGTGGCAGTACGACTGGGGCGGCGACGCGAACATCGTCGAGTCCTACATCTCCTACCTGCGCCGCAAGATCGACAACCTCACCGTGCCCGGCCCGGACGGCGAGCCCGTGGCCCTGCCCCCGCTCATCCACACCAAGCGCGGCGTCGGCTACCTGCTGCGCCAGCCGCCCGCGGCGTCATGACGGCCGGCCCCGACCGCACGACGGCCGGGTCCCCGCCCGTCCCGCCCCCTCCCCCGCCCCCCGGGGCGGCGTCGCAGCCCGGCCGTGCGGCGTCGGACGAGGCCGGCGCACCCGCGCCCGGCGGCCCGACGGCGGGGCGCCCCTTCGGCCGGCCCGTCCCCACCGAGGGCTGGGGCTGGTTCGCGCGCGTGCCGCTGCGGGCTCGGCTCGTCGCGATCACCGTGCTCCTGCTGGCGGCAGGGCTCGGGCTGGCGTCGGTCGTGACGACGACGGTGGTGTCGAGCTATCTGGTCGAGCAGGTGGACCAGGACCTCCAGGGGTCGGCGACGACCGTCGCTCGGTCCTCCTTGCTCAGCAACCCCGCGACCGCGAGCCAGATCCCGAGCGAGTACTTCGTGCTGCTCCGCGAGGTGTCCGGCAACGAGAGCGGCTACAGCTGGCAGGCCACGACGTCGAGGTACGGGGAGCCCGACATCCCCGCGCTGTCCGACCAGGAGATCGAGCGGCTCGCAGGCGAGCCGTTCACGGTGCGCTCCGTCGGGGGCTCCGACCCGGCGCAGTGGCGCGTGGTCGGGAGGTTCCTGATCGTCGACGGTCAGCAGGCCGGGACCGTCTTCGTCGCCCTCCCGCTGACGGGCATCCACGAGACGGTCAAGGTGCTCGGCCGGGCGCTGGCGCTGTCCGCGCTGGGCATCGCGCTCGTCGGGGGCGCGGTCGCCTACCTCGCGGTCCACCGTGCGCTGCGCCCGCTGCGCGAGATCGAGGAGACCGCGGCCGACATCGCCGCGGGCGACCTGTCGCGACGCGTGCGCCCGGCGCCGACGACGACGGAGGTCGGCTCGCTCGCGGCGTCGCTCAACGCGATGCTCACCCAGATCGAGGAGGCGTTCGCCGTCCAGGAGGCGTCGGAGGAACGGATGCGGCGCTTCGTCTCGGACGCGAGCCACGAGCTGCGCACGCCGCTCGCGACGATCCGCGGCTACGGCGAGCTGTACCGGATGGGCGCGCTCGACACCCCGGACAAGGTCGACGACACGATGGGCCGCATCGAGGACTCGGCGACCCGCATGGGCACGCTCGTCAACGACCTGCTCGCCCTGGCGCGGCTCGACGAGGGTCGGCCGCTGCGCCACGAGCCGGTCGACCTCGTCTCGCTCGCACGGGACTCCGCGCAGGACCTGCACGCGCTCGACCCGGCCCGCGACGTGCGGGTCGTCGGGCTCGCGCCGGGCGCGGACGCTCCGGCGTCGTTGCGCGTCGTGGGCGACGAGGACCGGCTGCGGCAGGTGCTCGCCAACCTCGTCGGCAACGTCGCGCGCCACACGCCGTCGGGCACGCCGGTGGAGATCGCGCTCGGCGCGGCGCCCGCTCCCCCGTCGGACGACGCGCCGACGGGCGACACCCGGGGCGGCGACGCTGCGCGCGGCGACCACGCGCGGGGGGACGTCGCGCGCGGCGACGTCGCGGTGCTCGAGGTCCGCGACCACGGCCCCGGCGTCCCGACGACGCAGCGGGGCCGCCTGTTCGAGCGGTTCTACCGCGCGGACACGTCGCGCAACCGCTCGTCCGGCGGGTCCGGGCTCGGCCTGGCGATCGTCGCCGCGATCGTCGGTGCGCACCGCGGCCGCGTGTCGGTCCGTGAGACGCCGGGCGGCGGGCTCACGGTCCGCGTGGACCTCCCGCTCGGGTCCTGACGGCCCGCACCCCGCCCGACCTGCGGGTTCGTCGGCGCCCGCCCACGACGGCGCGCGGGACGCTCCCGGGGCGTCCCGACGCACCGCCGACTGCGGCTACGATGGCGGGTCGTCCCGCGAGACCTAGGCTGAAGACGAGGCCGCGCGGCGACGCGGGGGCCTCCGCGCCGGGCAGCACGCCCGGCGACGACGACCTCCGTCCTGCTCGTCTCCGTCGAAGAAGGCTGAAGTTCATGGGCGTCAACAGCGCCGACGCACCGCAGTGGTTCCTCTCCTCGTTCGTCCGCAGCGCCCGGGGCGCCGGGGCGACCGCCCCCGACGACGAGATCCGCGCCGTCGGGCAGGGGCTGCTCGACCGCTGGGACCAGCCGGGACGCCACTTCCACAACCTGCGCCACCTCGCCGACGTCCTGGGCCGGGTCGACGAGCTCTCGCAGGAGACGCACGACCCCGACCTCGTCCGGCTCGCGGCCTGGTACCACGGCGCGATCTTCGACGCGAAGGGCGGCGCGACGTACGCCAACAAGGGCGGCGAGGACGAGTCCGCGAGCGCGGCGCTCGCCGACGCCGAGCTCACGCGGCTCGGCGTCCCCGAGCCCGCGGTGCGGCGTGTCGCGCACCTCGTGAACGCGCTCGTCCGCCACGCCCCGGACGCCTCCGACTTCGACTGCGCGGTCCTGTGCGACGCCGACCTCGCGATGCTCGCGGCCGAGCCGCAGCGCTACAAGGAGTACCTCAAGGACGTGCGCGACGAGTACGCGCACATCCCCAAGCCGGACTACGTGCGCGCCCGCATCGCGATCCTCACGAAGCTGCTGGACCGGCGCACGCTCTTCTCGAGCCCGCTCGGCGCGGCCTGGGAGGAGGCCGCGCGGCAGAACCTCGACGCGGAGCTCCAGCGCCTGCGCAAGGAGCAGGCCAAGCTCGCGGAGGCGTCGACGGCGTCCCCAGCCTCCGGCGCCTGAGCCGCCGTCCACAGGCCTGGCCTCCGCTCCCTCCGGCGCCCGGGAGGTCGGCCTACCGTCGTCGCCACGCCCCGGTACCCACCAGGGCGAGGAGCGGCCCCCGGGCCGAGGGACGACGGAGGTTCGGATGAGCCGGTACGAGGTGGACAGCGCGCGCGTCGCGCAGGCGAGCGCCGCGGTGCACGGGTCGGTCACGGCGATCCGTGCGGAGGTCGGCGCCATGATGCGGCACCTCACGGACCTGCAGGCGTCGTGGCGCGGTGGGGCGGCGTCGTCGTTCACGGGTGTCATGGCGCAGTGGCAGACGACGCAGACCCAGGTCGAGGTCGCGCTCGACGACGTCACCGCCGCGCTCGGCGCCGCCGCGCAGACCTACGCCGACGCCGAGTCGCAGGCCGCGCGCCTGTTCACGACACGGTAGACCCCGCCCGGCCGGGACCTCCCGGCAGGCACGACGAAGGCCGCCGACCGGGCGAACCCGGCCGACGGCCTTCGGTGTCCGACGACGCCCGGTGACGGGAGCCGGGGCAGGTCAGAAGTCCATGCCGCCCATGCCACCGGTCGGGTCGCCCGCGGGGGCGGCCTTCTCCGGCTTGTCGGCCACGACGGCCTCGGTCGTGAGGAACAGCGCCGCGATGGAGGCGGCGTTCTGCAGCGCGGAGCGCGTGACCTTGACCGGGTCGTTCACGCCGGCGGCGAGGAGGTCCTCGTACACGCCGGTCGCGGCGTTGAGGCCCTGGCCGGACGGGAGGTTGCGCACCTTCTCCGCCACGACGCCACCCTCGAGGCCCGCGTTGATCGCGATCTGCTTGAGCGGGGCGTCGATCGCGGCGCGCACGATCTGCGCACCGGTCGCCTCGTCACCCTCGAGCTCGAGCTTCTCGAACGCCACGGCACCGGCCTGGATGAGCGCGACGCCACCACCGGCGACGATGCCCTCCTCGACGGCAGCCTTCGCGTTGCGGACGGCGTCCTCGATGCGGTGCTTGCGCTCCTTGAGCTCGACCTCCGTCGCGGCACCCGCCTTGATGACGGCCACGCCGCCGGCGAGCTTGGCGAGGCGCTCCTGGAGCTTCTCGCGGTCGTAGTCGGAGTCCGACTTCTCGATCTCGCCACGGATCTGGTTGACGCGACCCTGGATCAGGTCGGCGTCGCCCGCGCCCTCGACGATCGTGGTCTCGTCCTTCGTGACGACGACCTTGCGCGCCTGGCCGAGCAGGTCCAGCGTCGCGTTCTCGAGCTTGAGGCCCACCGTCTCGGTGATGACCTGGCCGCCGGTGAGGATCGCGATGTCCTGGAGCATGGCCTTGCGGCGGTCGCCGAAGCCCGGGGCCTTGACGGCGACGGACTTGAACGTGCCACGGATCTTGTTGAGCACCAGGGTCGCGAGCGCCTCGCCCTCGACGTCCTCGGCGATGATGAGGAGCGAGCGGCCGGCCTTCATGACCTGGTCGAGGACCGGGAGCAGGTCCTTCACGTTCGAGATCTTGGACTCGACGATGAGGACGTACGGGTCCTCGAGCACGGCCTCCTGGCGCTCGGGGTCCGTCTCGAAGTAGCGCGCGAGGAAGCCCTTGTCGAAGCGCATGCCCTCGGTGAGCTCGAGCTCGAGGCCGAACGTGTTCGACTCCTCGACCGTGATGACGCCCTCCTTGCCCACCTTGTCGAGGGCCTCGGCGATGAGCTCGCCGATCGCGGGGTCGCCGGCGGAGATGGCGGCCGTGGCGGCGATCTCCTCCTTGGTCTCGATGTCCTTCGCGGCGTTGAGCAGCTGCTCGGTCACCGCGTCGACGGCCTTCTCGATGCCGCGCTTGACGGCGATCGGGTTGGCGCCGGCCGCGACGACGCGCAGGCCCTCGCGCACGAGCGCCTGGGCGAGCACGGTCGCGGTGGTCGTGCCGTCACCCGCGACGTCGTCGGTCTTCTTGGCGACCTCCTTGACGAGCTCCGCACCGATCTTCTCGTACGGGTCCTCGAGCTCGATCTCCTTGGCGATGGAGACGCCGTCGTTCGTGATGGTCGGCGCGCCCCACTTCTTGTCGAGCACGACGTTGCGGCCCTTGGGGCCGAGGGTGACCTTGACGGTGTCGGCGAGGACGTTGAGCCCTCGCTCCATGCTCCGACGAGCCTCCTCGTCGAAGGCGATGATCTTGGCCATGGGGAATGATCCTCCGCTGGTGGCGTATGGCGGTCGGCCGGCGCCCGCGACGGACGACCCACGACGGCGGCGTTCATGTCACGCCGCCAGGGCGGGCCTCACCTGTCGACCTGGTGGGTTGCGCCGCACCCGCGTGAGCGGCTGCCTGCGCTGGTCACTTCTGTCACTCTCGTGACGAGAGTGCTAACGCCATTATTGGCACTCGCACGGTGCGAGTGCAAGACAGCGGTACGCCGCGCCGCCACGTATCGCGAGCGGCGAAACCGCGCACCCCGCGACGCGCCCTAGGATGCGCGGTGTGATCCGCGCAACACCGTCGTGGCGCCCCCTCGCAGCCCTGGCCGGCTTCGTGCTGGTCCCTGCCCTCGGCCTGACCGCCGCGACCGCGGTCGCCGCGCCCTCGGGCGAGCACATCGACCTCTACCAGGACGGCGTCGCGGTGACGACCGGGCCCGACGGCGGCGCCGCGGTGCTGCGTCTCGCACCCGGCGTGGGCGCGACCTATCTCGAGGGCAGCCGCGTGCTCGACCCGACGTCGCTCGACCCCGTCGCGCTCGCCGCGGGTGTCGACCCCGCGGACGGCGAGGCGGACCGGCTCGCCCAGGTCGCCGGGGCCCCGCTCGACGCGACGGCGCTCCTCGACCCCGCTCTCGCCCAGGAGACCGCCACCGCGTCGCGGGCGTGGCTCGCGTCCGGCGTCGTGCCGGGCGCGGGCGGGCCGTTCGCCGCGCTCGGCGAGGCGGCCCTCCTCGACCTGCGGGCCCTCACGCTCGACGACGGCGCCGCCCTCGCCGCGCCGTCACCCAAGTGGCGCTACGTCTGGCCGCGCGACGCCTCGTTCACCGCGGCGGCGTTCGCCCGCACCGGCCACGTCGACGATGCGCGCGACGTCCTCGGCTTCCTCGCGCGGGTCCAGGAGGACGACGGCTCGTTCCACGCGCGCTACCTCCCCGACGGCTCGGGGGTTCCCGACGACCGCGGCCTCCAGTCCGACGGCGTCGGCTGGGTCCTGTGGGCCGCGGACGTCGTCCTGGAGGAGACGCCCGCCGGGGACCGCCCCGAGGTGGCCGCCGAGCTGCGGCCGCTCGTCGACGCCGCGACGAGCCACGCGCTCGAGCTCGTCGACGGCGAGGACCCGCTGCCGCCGCCGTCGAGCGACTACTGGGAGGTCGAGCCCACGTCCCTCACGCTCGGCACCGCCGGTCCGCTGCTCGCCGGTCTGGAGGCCGCGGCGGACGTGTACGCGACCGCGGGCGAGGCGCGGCGCGCGCACGAGGCGACGCTGGCCGCCGCCCGCCTGCGCATGGCGGTCGAGCGCTCGTTCGGGCCCCAGGGCTACCCGCGCCACGTCACCGGGGGCGCGCGCGACGCCTCGACCGCGTTCGTGCTGCCCCCGTTCCAGCCGGAGCCGCTCGCCGGGGCGGACGAGGCCTGGCGCGCGTCCGTGACCGAGATGCTGCGCCCGGCGGGCGGGCTCGCGCCGGGCGCCGGCTGGCGCGAGGACGGCATCTCGTGGACGCCGCAGACGACGCTGTACGCGCTGGCCGCGGCGTCGTCGTCCGACCCCGAGGACCGCGCCGACGCCGAGGAGTGGCTCCGCTGGGTCGACGACCACCGCACCGCGTCCGGCGCGATCCCGGAGAAGGTCCTGGCCGACGGCTCGCCCGCCGCGGTCGCGCCGCTGTCGTGGAGCTCCGCGCTCGTCGTGCTCGCGCTCGTGGAGCTCGACGCCCACGGCACCGCGGGCTGACGACCGCCGAGGCCTCGCACGGTGCGACGAGGCGCGCGCCCTACCGCGTGCCGACGCCGGTCGCCGTGACCGGTCCCAGCTCCGGAGCCTCCCGGACGTCGAACTCGCGTCGCAGCACCCGCCGCGCGGCGTACCAACCGCCGAGGCCGTGCACCCCCGGACCGGGCGGCGTCGACGCCGAGCAGAGGTAGACGCCCTCCAGCCCGACGGCGTAGGGGTCGAACCGGGGCGTGGGCCGCGCGACCATCTGCCACATGCTCACGGCGCCGCCCGCGATGTCGCCGCCCACGTAGCTCTCGTCGTGCGCCGCCATCTCGGCCGCGGGGACGCAGCGCGACGCCACGACGACGTCCCGGAACCCCGGCGCGAACCGCTCGACCTGCGCGACGACGTCCTCCGTCACGTCGCGCGTCGACCCCGCGGGCACGTGCGCGTAGGTCCACAGCGGGTGCAGCCCGCCCGCCCCGCGCCCGGGGTCGACGACGGTCGGGTCGCTCACGAGCACCACGGGCCGGGCCGCGTGGCGGCCCGCCGCGACGTCGGCCTCGCTGCGCGCCATCTCGGCGCGCGTCCCGCCGAGGTGCACGGTTCCTGCGCGCCCCACCTCGGGGTCGGCCCAGGGCACCGGCCCGGAGAGCACGAGGTCGACCTTCGCGGCCGCGTCGCCGTGCCGGAACCGGCGCAGCGCGCCCTCCGCGCGCGGCGGGAGCCGGTCCGCGAACACGTCGGCGACGACGCGCGGCGCCGTGTCGAACACGTAGGCTCGGGCCCGCGGCAGGTCCGCGAGCGAGCCGACCCGGTGGCCCATGACCACGTCGCCCCCGTGGGCGCGCAGGTCGTCCTCGAGCGCGGCGACGATCGCGCCGGAGCCGCCGCGCGGCAGCGGCCAGCCGCCCGGCGCGTGGCCGAGCGAGGCCAGCAGCACCGCCGTCCCGGCCGCAGCGAGGGACGGGAGGCGGGAGATCGCGTGCGCCGCGACGCCCGTGAGGAGCGCGCCGGCCTCGTCGGTGCGGAAGCGCCGCGCCCACGCGGGGCTCCCCTGCTCCAGCACCGCCGCGCCGAACCGGGCCGTCACACCGGCGCCGCCCGGCGTCAGCACACGCCCCGGCACCGACCGCTTGTCGCCGAGGGCGACCGCGACGACGTCGCGCCACCCCTCGGAGAGCGGGCCGAGCAGGGCGCGCCAGGCGGCGCCGTCGACCCCGAGCCGCTCGACCGTGCGCTCGAGGTCGTGATACGCCACGCCCGCGCGACCCCCGTCGAGGGGGTGGGCGTACGAGACCTCGGGCGCGAGCAGCTCCACGCCGCGCGCGCCGAGGTCGAACGCCTCGAAGAACGGCGAGGCCCACGCCATCGGGTGCACCGCCGAGCAGACGTCGTGCACGACGCCGTCGGCCAGGCCGAGGTCGAGCGTGCGGGCCCCGCCGCCCGACGTCGGCTGCGCCTCCAGCACGCGCACGGAGAGACCGGCGCGTGCGAGGGTCACGGCGGCGGCCAGGCCGTTGGGGCCCGAACCGACGACGACGGCGTCGAGGTCCTCCGTCACGCGACCCTCGGAGCCGGGCTCAGAGCGGCCGCACCTGCTCGGCCTGCGGGCCCTTGCTGCCCTGGCCGAGCTCGAACTCGACCTCCTGGCCCTCGTCGAGCGTGCGGTAGCCGTCCGTCTGGATCGCGCTGAAGTGCACGAAGAGGTCCTGTCCACCCGCTGCGGGCGTGATGAACCCGTAGCCCTTCTCGGCGTTGAACCACTTCACGGTCCCCTGAGCCATGTACGTCTCCTCGTGCATCGTCGCCCGCGAGGCGACCGCCGCCCCGTGGTAGCCCGAGCCTAGCCCGCAGGCGGCGTGCACGGAAGGTGGAACGGCACCTGGCAACAGCTCGGGTTCCAGGGCCGAACGAGCAGGTCACGCGGGTGGTGCACTCGGGTCGTGAAAGCTCCGCCGGACCGGGCGGACGAACCGTCAGCCGACCGGGGCGAGCTCCGACTTGACGATGACGACGACGTCGCCGGAGCGCAGCGTCTGCTGGCTCACCTGCTCCGCGGGGATGCCGAGGATCGCCGCAACCGCGGCTGCGCTGTCAGCGCGGTCCCCCGCGTACCAGACCGACGTCGCCGAGACGGCGTCGGGATCGCCCTCGTAGTCGGCCGCCTCGACGTTCGTGAAACCTTGGTCCGCCAGCGCGTCGCGCCCCTTGCCTGCCTCGCCGCCGATGCCGCTCGCGTTCAGGACACGCACGCTCGCCGACGGGTCGGCCGCCGCCATGAGCGTCGCGAGGTCCGGGGTCTCGGGCGTCTCCTCGGTCGCGGGCGGTTCCTCCGCGGCCGGGGGCTCCTCGGTCGCCGGAGGCTCCTCCGCCGCGGGCGGCTCCTCGGCCTCCCCGGCCGGGGGCTCCGTGGACTGCGCCTGCGGCGGGTCGTCCGTGGCACCGTTGTCGGACAGCAGCGCGACGCCCCCGTACGCGAGGCCGGCGAAGACGACGGCGACCAGCAGGAACGGCCACGTCTTGCTCCACCCGCTGCGCGGCGTGCGGTGCACCCCCACGGGCGCACCCTGCGGCGCGGGCGCGTCGAACTCGTCGGGCGCGTAGGGGTAGCGGCTCTTCGTCACGGCGACAGGGTAGCCCGGTCGGGGCTCTCGGCTAAACGCCCTGTTCGCCCGGACTTCACGCGCGGCCCGTCGTCCCGCGTCAGAGACCCTCGAGCCGGCGCGCCGTGCGCGCCCGCTGCCGGGTGGACCGCATCCGCCGCAGGCGCTTGACGAGCATGGGGTCGTGCGCGAGCGCGGCCGGGGAGTCGATGAGCGCGTTGAGCACCTGGTAGTAGCGCGTCGCGGACATGTCGAACAGCTCGCGCACCGCCTGCTCCTTGGCGCCCGAGTACTTCCACCACTGCCGCTCGAACGCCAGGATCTCCTGGTCGCGCTCGCTCAGGCCCGACGCCGGCGCCTCCGAGGTGGTCGGGTCGCCGACCGCGTCGGGTCCGTCGAGCACGTACGCCGCCTCGCTCATCGTTCCCTCCCTGCACTCGCTCGTCACCGGACCTGCGCACTCCCGTGCGCGCGGCCGCCTCTCAGCCTACGCACGAACCACACCCGTGTCATTCGTCCTCGCCGCACGCTGCGGGCGTGCCGAGGACGCCGGTTAGGCTCGGGCCCGTGGAGAGCGCACCCGCCCAGCCCGTCGCCGTCGACCCGGTCGCGACCGCCTCGACAGCCGACCCCCGCCCGGCCCTCGCGAGCATCATGGCGCCCGACTGGGCCGAGGCCCTCGCGCCCGTCGAGCCGCAGCTGCACGCCCTCGGCGACTTCCTGCGCGCCGAGGTGGCGGCCGGACGGGAGTACCTCCCCGCGCCGTCGGCCATCCTCAACGCGTTCTCGCGCCCCCTGTCCGAGGTGCGGGTGCTCGTCGTCGGGCAGGACCCGTACCCCACGCCCGGGCACCCGATGGGGCTGTCGTTCTCCGTGCAGCCGCACGTGCGCCCCGTGCCCCGCTCGCTCCAGAACATCTTCGCCGAGCTCGCGGACGACGTCGGCGCCCCGACGCCCGCGAACGGCGACCTGTCCGCGTGGAGCGACCAGGGCGTCATGCTCGTCAACAGGGTGCTCACCGTCCGGCCGGGCGAGCCCGGGTCGCACCGCGGCCAGGGCTGGGAGGCCGTCACCGAGGCGGCGATCCGCGCGCTCGTCGCGCGCGACGCCCCGCTCGTCGCGATCCTCTGGGGTCGCGACGCCGCGACCTTGCGCCCGATGCTCGGCGACACCCCCGTCGTCGCGAGCGCCCACCCGAGCCCGCTCTCCGCGCGCCGCGGGTTCTTCGGGTCGCGCCCGTTCTCGCGCGTCAACGAGCTCCTCGTCGCCCAGGGCGCCGACCCCGTCGACTGGACCCTCCCCACCACCTGACCCCCGCCCGCCCCCTCCCCCCGCCTCCGCCGAGCAGGCGGTCCTGGCTCGTCCGCGCCGCGTGACGCGCCAGGACCACCTGCTCGACCCGCCAGGAACGCCGGGTCGACGGCGCGCCGCCCCGCAGGAGCACAATGGGGCGGGTGACGACGCAGAACCCGACGACCACTCCCCTGGCCGGCGACACCGCCGACGCACGCCGACCCGACGACCCCGCTCCCCGCTGGTCGAGCTACGTCGCGATCGGCGACTCGTTCACCGAGGGCCTGTGGGACCCGTACCCCGGCGAGGAGGACCACCAGCGGGGGTGGGCCGACCTCCTCGCCCAGCACCTCGCGACCCGGCGCGTCGCCGCCGGCGAAGAGCCGCTGCGGTACGCGAACCTCGCGATCCGGGGGCGCAAGCTGCGCTCGATCCTCACCGAGCAGGTGCCGGCTGCGCTGGAGCTCCGGCCGGACCTGGTGAGCGTCATCGGCGGCGGCAACGACATCCTGCGGCCGAACGCCGACGTCGACCGCCTCGCGCGCGACCTCGAGCACGCGGTCTCGCGACTGCGCGGCGCGGGGATCGACGTGCTCATGGCGACGGGCTTCGACGCGTCGCAGTCGCCGCTCGTCGGCCTGACGCGGCCGCGCGTCGGCGTGTACAACGCCCACATCTGGTCGATCGCGCGCCGCCAGGGCGCGTACGTGCTGGACCTGTGGGGCATGCGCGCGCTGCACGACTGGCGCGTGTGGTCGGACGACCGCATCCACCTGACCCCCGCGGGGCACGCCCGGGTCGCGCAGGCGGCGCTCGTCGCGCTCGGACAGGCGCCCGACGACGCCGCGTGGGACGACCCGCTGGCTCCCCTCCCGCCCGCGCCGGCCCTGGACCGCGCGCGGCAGAACGCGCAGTGGGTGCGCACGCACGTCGTGCCGTGGGCGCAGCGGCGGCTGCGCGGGACGTCGTCGGGCGACGGGCGGCTCCCCAAGGCGCCCGAGCTGCTGCCCGTCCCGCTCGCCGACCGCTGAGCGCGGACGACTTCGGCAGCGCCTGCCGAGATCGGCGCGCGCGACCACCGATCCGGGCAGCGACTGCCGACCTCGCGCAGCGCGCCGGCACGACGACGCCCCCGGCTCCGTGGAGCCGGGGGCGTCGTGGTGGAGCCGCCTGTCGGATTCGAACCGACGACCGTTCGCTTACAAGGCGAGTGCTCTACCGGCTGAGCTAAGGCGGCGTTCCCGGGGCTGCCGGGCGAGCGAACAGACTACCTGCTCGCCCGGCGCGCCCCGGTCGGCGGCCCGCGCCGGTCAGGGCACGGGCGGCGCGGGTCAGGACTCGGACCCCGTGCCGGTCAGCCCTGGGCGGCGGTGACGGCCTGCGGGAGCGCGTTCGGGTCGCTCCAGTTGCCGTCCCACCGCTCACCGTTGATCGTGATCGTCGGCGTGCCGAACCCGCGCTCGCCGTGCAGCGACGTGTCCTGGTTCACGAGGCTCGACGCCGTCGCGACCCAGTCGCCGAACGTCTCGACGGCGGTCCCGTCCTCGATGCCGGCGGCGACGTCGGCCGGCACGCCCGCCTGCTCGGCGATGTCGGCGATCTGCGCGTCGGTCAGGGTCCCGCTGCCCTCCTGGGGCTGGTTCTGGAACATCGCGGTGTTGAAGTCGTTCATCGACTCGGGCGCACGGTCGGCGACCCAGGCCGCCGCGGCGGCGGAGCGGGTCGAGAACTGCTGCGACTGCGCGACGCGGTCGAGGATCGAGATCGGGTGCAGCACGACGGTCACGTCACCGGACTCGCGGAGCTGGTCGAGCGCCGCGCCGTTCGTCTCCTCGAACTGCCCGCAGATGGGGCACATGTAGTCGAGGTAGACCCCGACCTCGACGGCGCCCTCGTTCTGCGTCCCGGCGGCGCCGTCCGCGCCGATCGGGATGCCGCCGTCCTCGGCGTCGCTCGTGGCCGGGCTCGTGACGTCGGCGAGGTTGCCCGCCGCGACCGCGTCGATCGTCTTGTTCCGGTCGTTCATGGCCGGGATCCACACGGCGAGGAACACGCCGACGAGGACGAGGACGCCCGCGACGAGCGCTCCGATCGTGATGAGGCGGTTGCGCTTGTCGCGCTTGGCCTGCGCCTCGCGCAGCGCGAGCGCCTCCGCGCGCGCGGCCTCGCGGCGCTGGGCCTTGGTCTGGGTTTCGTTGCTGGGCATGGTCGTCCTCCGAGGGAGTGCCGAGAGCTGGGGATGTGTCAGGGTGCGCGCCGACGGGGTCGCGCGGGCCGTGCGTCCGACGGCGTCGTCAGACGAGCGCGACCTGCGGAGGCCCGCGCCGGGTGCGCACCACCGCGTCGGCGAGGTGGTGCAGCGCGGTGGGGACGGCGTCGGGCACCGGGCGCACGACGCGGCGCGCGGCCCCGACGAGCGACCCCACGGGGCGCAGCGCCCCCCGGAGCACGGCGCGCAGCGAGCGCCCGGCCCCGGTCACGACGGCGCGGGAGCGCTCGTGCGCGCGCCGCGCCCAGGCCGACAGGCCCCACGCGACGGCGGCCGCTGCCGCGTGCGCCACGACGACGGGCAGCGCGAGCGCGCCCACGACGGTGACCATGGCGGCCGGGTCGCCCCCGAGTGCGGTGCCCGACGGGCAGTCCGGCGCCTCGTGGACGAGCGCGAGGTGCATCCCGGCGGCACCCCACACCCCCGGCACCGTCACGCACTGGTGCACGACGGCGTACCCGCGGTCGGCGAGGTGCGTCACGACGGCGGCGAGGAGGGTGAGGAGCAGGAGCGCGGGGCCGAGCAGACGGCCGGCTGCGGGCACGACGGACGTGCGCGTCACGCCGCGCGACAGGGCGCGCGGCACCGTCGTCCGGAGCACGGCGCCCATCCTACGCGTGCGGGCTGGTAGGGGGCTGGGAAGGGCCGGTGCCGGCTCAGCGCAGCGACGGCGGGCCGGGGAACGGCCACCAGGTCACGCCCGGGTCCCCCGCGAGGAGCACGAGGGACACGACCGTGAGCACGAGTCCGAGGCCGGCGAGGACGAGCGTCCCGGTGCGTCCGGGCGCGAGCCGCGCCAGGGCGGTCCGGGTCCCGTACCGCGTGAGGTGGGTCAGCGGTCCGACCCAGGCCAGGGTCACCGCCGCGATCGCCGCGAGACACAGCAGGACGGTCGTCACGACGGGCGCGTTGCCGCCGTCGGGGCCCTCGACGACGACCCAGCGGTCAGACTCGAGGAGCCACCAGCCGGCCACGACGACGAGCACCGCGGCGCACGCCGCGACGAGGAGGGACGGGAGCGCGCCGGCGAGCGCGCGCACGACGTACCAGGGCGACGCCGCGACCGCGCGCACCGTGTCCCGGGACGAGACGCCGCGGCGCTCGCGCCGCGCGTGCAGCGACTCGGTCGTCACGCCGACGACGCGCGCGAGCACGACGAGCACCGACAGCACGACGAACGCCACGCCGGGGTACGTCGCGCCGAGCAGCACGAGCGGCACGGCGAGCAGGAGCAGCGCGGTGCGCCGCGCGGCGGGCACGGGGCGCACGTAGAGCGGTTCACCGTCCTCACCGAGGGGCGGGGCGCCGAGGTCGTCCATGAGGTCGTGCCCGACGGGGACGGCCATCGTGCGGCCGTCGTTGACCTGCGCCTGCGACGTGGGCAGGGGCGGGGGCACGACCTGGGCCTGGCCGGTCCACGCGGACGCACCCGTCCACTGGGCTCCGGTGCCGCCGGGCACGACGGCGACGGGCGGCACCACCTGCGTCGGCCCGGTGGGCGGTGCGACCACCTGGGTCGCGGGCGCGGCGTCGCCGGTGTCGGCCGCGTGGCGCAGGGCGGCCACGACCTCCGTCGGCCCGAGGCGCTGCGCCGGGTCGGCGTGCAGCGCACGCCCGATCGCGTGCGCCGTGACGGGCCCGAGGCCCGCGAGGTCGGGGCGTCCGCTGCGCGCGCGGGCGAGCACGACATCCGTCGGCCGCACGCCGAACGGCGCCCGGCCGGTCGCGGCGTAGGCGAGCAGGGCCGCCCAGCCCCACCAGTCGGTGTCGACGCTCGGGGCCGCGCCCTCGAGCAGCTCCGGCGCCAGGTACCCCGGGGTGCCCATGACGAGGCCCGTGGACGTGACGCGCGCGTCCTCGAGCCCCTGGGCGATGCCGAAGTCGATGAGCACGGGGCCCCGCGAGGACACCATGACGTTGCTCGGCTTGAGGTCGCGGTGCACGACGCCGGCCGCGTGCACGGCCTCGAGGGCGGCGGCGAGCTGGTCGGCGAGCTCGTAGAGGTCCCACGCGTCGAGCGGTCCGCCCTCGGCGATCTCGTCCTCGAGCGTGGGGCCGTCGACGAGCTCGGTGACGATGAACGCGTCCGGGCCGTCGAGCTCGACGTCGAGGATCTGCGCGACCGCCGGGTGCCGCAGGCGCTGGAGGGCGCGGGCCTCGCGGCGCAGCCGCTCGCGGCCCTGCGCGGCGGCGTCGAGGTCGACGTGCGCGTGGAGGAGCTTGATCGCGACGAGGTTGCCGCCGCCGTCGTGGGCGCTGTGGACGGTGCCCATGGCTCCGGACCCGAGCCGCGCGCCGATGTGGTAGCCCCCGACCTCGCTGCCGGGGGCGGGTCCGCGTGACGGCCCCCCGGCGACGTTCCGCGCCTCGACGCGCTGCGTGGGCTCCTCCATGGTGACAAGGTAGCGGCAGTGGACGGGCCGGCGCTGGAGGGTGCCGCCCCGACGGGCCCGGTGGGCGACCCGGCCCGGGGCGGCGTCCGGCACCCGACCGGCACCGGACGACCCGTCCATGCGCCCGACGAGCGGACTACCCTGGGCCGCCCAGGCGCGATTCATCGAAGCTCAAGGAGAGGTCCATTGACAGGCAAAGAGGGATTCGATCTCGTCGTGGTGGCCAACCGGCTGCCCGTGGACTTCACGGTCGGCCCCGGCGGTGAGATCGAGTGGAAGCGGTCGCCCGGAGGCCTGGTCACGGCGCTCGAGCCCGTCATGCAGGCGTCCGACGGCGCCTGGGTCGGCTGGTCCGGCGCGCCCGACCTGGCGAGCGAGCCGTTCGACGCCGACGACATGCGCCTCGTGCCCGTGACGCTCTCGGCCGACGAGATCGAGCGGTACTACGAGGGCTTCTCGAACGACACGCTCTGGCCGCTCTACCACGACGTCATCTCCCCGCCCACGTACCACCGCACGTGGTGGGACGCGTACCGCCGCGTCAACCAGCGCTTCGCCGACGCCGCCGTCGCGCAGGCGGCCCCGGGCGCCGTCGTCTGGGTGCACGACTACCAGCTCCAGCTCGTGCCGCAGATGATCCGCGCCCAGCGCCCGGACGTGCGGATCGGGTTCTTCAACCACATCCCGTTCCCCCCGCTCGAGCTGTTCCAGCAGCTGCCGTGGCGCCGCCAGGTGATCGACGGCCTGCTGGGCGCGGACCTCGTGGGCTTCCAGCGCGCGGGCGACGCCGCGAACTTCATCCGTGCGGTGCGGCGGCTGCGCGCCCACACGACGCGCGGGCCGATCATCACGGTCCCGGGCGAGGACGGGCGCGACCGCCACGTCCGCGCCGCCGCGTTCCCCATCTCGATCGACTCGCGCCGGTTCGACGAGCTCGCCCGCACGCCCGAGGTCCAGCAGCGCTCGCGCGAGATCCGCGCCGACCTGGGCGACCCGGACATCATGATGCTCGGCGTCGACCGCCTGGACTACACCAAGGGCATCCGGCACCGCATCAAGGCGTACGGCGAGCTGCTGCAGGACGGCCGCCTCGACGTCGAGCACGCCACGCTCGTGCAGGTCGCGAGCCCGAGCCGCGAGAACGTGGACGCCTACCAGGAGCTGCGCGAGCACGTCGAGGGCGCGGTGGGCCGCATCAACGGCGAGTACGCGGAGATCGGGCACGCCGCGATCCACTACCTGCACCACTCCTACCCGCCCGAGGAGATGGCCGCCCTGTACCTCGCGGCGGACGTCATGCTCGTCACGGCGCTGCGCGACGGCATGAACCTCGTCGCGAAGGAGTACGTCGCGGCCCGCTCCGACGACCGCGGGGTGCTCGTGCTCTCCGAGTTCACCGGCGCCGCCGACGAGCTCTCCTCCGGCGCGCTCCTCGTCAACCCGCACGACATCGACGGGATGAAGGACATCATCGTCGCGGCCGCGCACATGGACCACCGCGAGCAGCGCAAGCGCATGCGCCGGCTGCGCCGCAAGGTCCTCACCGACGACGTCGCGCGGTGGTCCGAGTCGTTCCTCGGCGTCCTCACCGCCATGCCGTCGCGCGTCCCGCGGCGCCGCCCCGAGGACGACGAGCCGGGTGCGCCGCAGCACGCCCGCCAGGGCGAGCGACAGGGCGCGCGACAGGGCGAGCGACAGGGCGCGCGACAGGGCGAGCGACAGGGCACCGACGCAGCGGTGGAGCAGGACGCGTGACCGCGTCGCACCACCCGGCACCGCTGCCCGGACCTGTCGCCGAGGCCGTGCGCGCGTTCGCGGCGGACCCGGACGGCGCACCGGCCGCACGGCTCGTCGCGCTCGACTTCGACGGCACGCTCTCGCCGCTCGTCGACGACCCGCTCACCGCGCGCATGGCGCCGTCGGCGCGGGCCGCCGTCGACCGGCTGGCCGCCGCGCTCGTCGGCACGACGACGCGCCTCGCGCTCGTCTCGGGCCGCAACCTCGCGGACCTCGCCGAGCGCAGCGAGCCGCCCGTCGGCACGTACCTCGTGGGCAGCCACGGTGCCGAGACCGGGCACGTGACCGAGGACGGGCTCGACGCCGTCCCGCTCGACCTCACGCCGGAGCAGGCCGACCACCTCGCCGCCCTGCGCGCGGGCCTGGCCGACGCCGTCGCGGGGCGCGAGGGCGCGTGGGTGCAGGAGAAGCCGAGCGCCGCCGTCCTGCACACGCGGCTCGCCTCGGCGGCGGACACGCAGGCCGCGGAGGACCTGGCCGACGCGGTGGCCGAGCGGCTCGGGCTGCACGCGATGCACGGGAAGGACGTCGTCGAGGTCGCGGTCGTCGAGACGTCGAAGGGCGAGGCGGTGGACCGGCTGCGGGACGTCGTCGGCCAGGACGCCGGCTGCCCCGACGCGCGCACGCGCGTGCTCTACGCGGGCGACGACACGACCGACGAGACGGCGTTCGCCGTGCTCGGCCCGGGCGACCTGGGCGTCAAGGTGGGCGACGGCGACACGCTCGCCGCGCAGCGCGTGCCCGACGCCGACGGGCTCGCCGCTGTGCTCGACCTCCTCGCCGGCCTCCTGGAGCGCCGGGAGGCCTGACCTCGACGGGGTCCGCCGGGCGGCCGCCCGGCGGGCCCCGCCGCCCGCACCGAACCGCTACCGGATCGTGACCGACGCTGTGACGAAGCACTCAGGACCGGGAGTAGGATCGGGTCACGATGACGTCGGGTCCCCTGCCCGTTCCGGAGGGGGTCCGACTTCTTCTGTGTCGTCGAAGACACGCTCGTCCGCCATCGCGAACAGCTACGTCGACGTGGCACGTCACTGCACAACGGATCGTCCGGCACGTACCTGCCGGTGGAGGGATGTACCAGTCATGGCTACGGTCACCTACGACCACGCAACCCGCGTCTACCCCGGGACCGAGCGTCCTGCCGTGGACCAGCTCAACCTGCACATCGAGGACGGCGAGTTCCTCGTCCTCGTCGGCCCCTCGGGCTGCGGCAAGTCGACCTCGCTCCGCATGCTCGCGGGCCTCGAGGACGTCAACGGCGGACACATCTACATCGGCGACCGCGACGTCACGGACGTCCAGCCGAAGGACCGCGACATCGCGATGGTCTTCCAGAACTACGCGCTGTACCCGCACATGTCCGTCGCGGACAACATGGGCTTCGCGCTGAAGATCGCCGGCACGCCGAAGGCGGAGATCCGCCAGCGCGTCGAGGAGGCCGCGAAGATCCTCGACCTCACCGAGTACCTCGACCGCAAGCCGAAGGCGCTCTCCGGTGGTCAGCGCCAGCGCGTCGCGATGGGCCGTGCGATCGTCCGTCAGCCGCAGGTGTTCCTCATGGACGAGCCGCTGTCGAACCTCGACGCCAAGCTCCGCGTCCAGACGCGCACCCAGATCGCGTCGCTCCAGCGCCGCCTCGGCGTCACGACGGTCTACGTCACGCACGACCAGACCGAGGCCCTCACCATGGGCGACCGCATCGCGGTCCTCAAGGACGGTCTGCTCCAGCAGGTCGGCACGCCGCGCGAGATGTACGACACGCCGGCCAACGTCTTCGTCGCGGGCTTCATCGGCTCGCCGGCGATGAACATCGGCACGTTCGCGGTCAACAACGGCGTGGCCGAGGTCGGCCCCGCGCGCATCGCGCTCGAGCGCGAGACGGCCGCGAAGATCACCGACGCCGACAACGGCAAGGTGACGATCGGCTTCCGTCCCGAGGCCCTCGACGTCGTGTCGCAGGCCAACGAGGCCGCGTTCCCGGTCGAGGTCAACATCGTCGAGGAGCTCGGCTCCGACGCGTTCGTCTACGGCACCCTCAAGGGCGACCTGGCCTCGCAGGCCGACGTCCACTCGGGCGCCGGCGACAACCAGGTCATCGTCCGCGTCGACCCGCGCAACGTCCCCGCCAAGGGCGAGCGCATCTACGTGACGATCCGCCCGGGTCAGTCGCACGTCTTCGGTGCGAACTCGGGCCAGCGCCTCAGCTGACACCCCCGCACCACCGCCGCAGGGCGGGTCCTCCCCACGGGAGGGCCCGCCCTGCGGCGTTCCGGGGACCGCCCTCGTCCACGACGTTCCCGGGGAACGCCGTCGTCCGCGACCGACGGCGCGCGCGCTCTTGACACCGCCATGGGTGACCCGAAGACTGCTTTTGCACACGCGACGTCAGAAGTCGCATGTTCGTCACCCAAATCGACAACGCTGTCAATTGGAGCCTCATGCAGATCCCCCACCTCTCCTCGCGCGCCCGGCGCCTCGGCGCGGCGCTGGCGGGCGGCGCTCTCGTCGCGACCGCGCTCGCCGCCGCGCCGGCCGTGGCGGTCCCCGCCGTCGCGCCGCCGTCCGCCGGCCCGTCGACCACCGCGGCGCCCGTCACGTGCGACGCCGACGACGGCCTCCCCGACTCCAAGATCTCGATCCAGCTCTACACGCACGTGGGCGAGCTCGGCGGCTCGGGGACGCCGTCCCCCGAGACGCTCGACCGCGTGCTCGGCGAGGTGGCCGCCGCCGGGTTCACGAACGTCGAGCCGTACAACCAGCCCTACGCGATGCCGGTCGACGACTACCGGGCGATCCTCGACCGGCACGGCCTCCAGGTGTCGTCGAGCCACGGCAGCACGGACCGGGCCTCGTGGCCCGAGACGGTCGCGTACGCCGTCGCGCTGGGCCAGGACTACATCGGGACCGGCGGCATGGCGGGCGGCTACGGCACCTACGACGAGGCCGTCGCGACCGCGGCGTACGTGAACGAGCTCGGGCGGTACGCGCACGAGAACGGCGCGAACAAGATCGTGCTGCACAACCACCAGAGCGAGTTCACCACGCGGTACACCCACCCCGAGACGGGCGAGACGGTGAGCGCGTGGGAGGTCATCGAGGAGAACACCGACCCGCGCTACGTCACGTTCGAGCTCGACGTGGGCTGGGCCGCCGACGCCGGCCTCGACGTCCCGGCGTGGATCGAGGAGCACGGGGACCGCATCGAGCTGCTCCACATCAAGGACGCCGTGAACGTCGACGCGCCGGGCGACATGCGGCAGGTCGCGCTCGGCCGCGGCGAGCTCGACCTCCCGGCGATCATCGCCGCGGCCGAGCCCTACGTCCAGTACTTCACCTACGAGTGGGACTGGGCGCCGTCGTTCGAGACCTCCGCGGAGTCCTACCGGTACCTGCGCTGCTACCAGTCCGACGACGGGGGCGGCGAGGAGGACGAGGACTCGCTCGCCCTGGGCCGGCCCGTGACGGCCTCCAGCATCGACGAGGCCGGCCACGAGCCGGAGAAGGCGGTCGACGGCAACGCCGGGACCCGCTGGAGCAGCGCGTGGAGCGAGCCCGAGTGGATCGCGGTCGACCTCGGTGCGAGCTACGACCTGAGCCGCGTCGTCGTCGACTGGGAGACGGCGTACGGGTCGGGCTACGAGGTCCAGACGTCGCCCGACGGCGAGACCTGGACCACGGTCCGCACCGTCACGGACGGTGACGGCGGGTTCGACGACCTGGCGATCACCGGGACCGGGCAGCACGTGCGGCTCTACCTCACCGAGCGCGCGACGCAGTGGGGCTTCTCCCTCTACGAGCTCGAGGTCTACGGCGCACCGGCCGGGCAGCTCGACCTCGACGTCGAGGTGCAGGCGCGCTGCCTCGCCGGCCAGGCGTACGTCGCCGTCCGGGCGACGAACGGCGAGGACCAGCCCGTCGACGTGACGCTCGCGACGCCGTACGGCACCCGCGAGGTCGCCGACGTCACCCCGGGCGCGAACGCGTACCAGTCGTTCGCGGTGCGCTCCACCTCCGTCGAGAGCGGGACCGTGACCGTCACGGGCACCGCGACGGTCGACGGCGAGGACGTCACGTCGGCGTTCGACGTCGACCACGACGCGCTCGACTGCGCCTGACCTCCTGCCGGTCCCCGCTGCGGGGCGGGTCCGACCCCACGGGCCGGACCCGTCCCGTCGCTCGCGCAGGCGCCGGCGGACGCACCGCGACCGTCGGGCGCACGACCATGGACAATGGACCCGTGACGGTGCACAACCTGCAGATCACCGCGTCGGCCCCCGACCCGGCGCTCCTCGACCTGCCCTGGGACGTCCCGCTCGAGGAGTGGCCGGCGGAGACGCTCGCCGCCCTCCCCCGCGGCATCTCGCGGCACATCGTGCGGTTCGTCCGCCTCTCCGGGCGGGTGATCGCGATCAAGGAGATCGGCGAGACGGTCGCGTACCGCGAGTACGAGCTGCTCCGGCAGCTCCGTCGGCTCGAGGTGCCGAGCGTCGTCCCCGTGGGCGTCATCACCGGGCGCCAGGACGCGCACGGCGAGCGGCTCGAGGCCGTGCTCATCACCGAGCACCTCCAGTTCTCGCTCCCCTACCGCGCGCTGTTCAGCCAGTCGCTGCGCCCGGACACCGCCACGCGCCTCATCGACGCGCTCGCCGTCCTCCTCGTGCGCCTGCACCTCGTGGGGTTCTACTGGGGTGACGTGTCGCTGTCGAACACGCTGTTCCGGCGCGACGCGGAGACGTTCGCCGCCTTCCTCGTGGACGCCGAGACGGGCGACCTGCACCGGGAGCTCTCCCCCGGGCAGCGCTCGTACGACGTCGACCTCGCGCGCACGAACATCATCGGCGAGCTCATGGACCTCGCCGCCGGCGAGCTGCTCGACGAGGACGTGGACGAGGTCGCGATCGGCGACGCGCTCGTCGCGCGCTACGAGGAGCTGTGGGAGGCCCTGACGACGTCCGAGTCGTTCGACGCGAACGAGCGGTGGCGCGTCGCGGCCCGCATCGAGCACCTCAACAACCTCGGCTTCGACGTCGACGAGCTCGCGATCACGACCGACATCGACGGCACGACCGTGCAGATCCAGCCGAAGGTCGTCGACGCGGGGCACCACTCACGACGCCTGCTGCGCCTCACCGGCCTCGACGTGCAGGAGAACCAGGCCCGCCGTCTGCTCAACGACCTGGACTCGTTCCGGGCGGCGGCCGAGCGACAGAACGACGACGAGGAGTTCGTCGCGCACGACTGGCTGAGCGGCGTGTTCGAGCCCACGATCCAGGCCGTGCCGCGGAACCTGCGCCGCAAGCTCGAGCCGGCGCAGCTGTTCCACGAGATCCTCGACCACCGCTGGTTCATCTCGGAGCGTGCCGGTCGCGACGTGCCGATGGCGGAGGCGACGCAGTCGTACGTGGAGAACGTCCTGCGCCACCGCCCGGACGAGAAGGCGATCCTCGGCCTCGCGCCCGGCGAGAAGGACCCCGAGTACTACGGCTGACGGACGAGGGGGGGGGGGGGGGGGGGGGGGGGGGGGGGGGGGGGGGGGGG
>NZ_JBYTEQ010000023.1:0-14823 GCF_058792115.1 Cellulosimicrobium sp. EB106-03-01-XG111 | reverse complement strand
ATCTACACCCAGTTGGCATCGTCGGCAGCGGCAGGTGTGGATAAGAGACAGGGCGACGCTCGTGACGGTGATGCGGCGGGCGGTCAGGCCTCGCGCCGCAGGCGCGCGACCTCGTAGAGCGAGATGCCCGTCGCGACGGCGGCGTTGAGCGACTCCGTGTCCGAGCCGATGGGGATCGACGCGACGACGTCGCACGCCTCGCGCACGAGGCGGGACAGACCCTTGCCCTCGGAGCCCGCGACGACGACGAGCGGCTCGGTCGCGAGCTGGAGGTCGCCGATCGCCGTGGTGCCGCCCGCGTCGAGCCCGACGACGAAGCACCCCGCCTTCTTCAGCTCGCCGAGCGCGCGCACGAGGTTGGTCGCACGGGCGACCGGGACACGCGCGGCGGCGCCGGCCGAGACCTTCCACGCGGACGCGGTGACGCCCGCGGCGCGGCGCTCGGGGACGAGGACGCCGTGCGCGCCGAACGCACCCGCGGAGCGGAGCACCGCGCCGAGGTTGCGCGGGTCCGTGACGCCGTCGAGCGCGACGACGAGCGGCGGCCGCCCGGACGCCTCGGCGGCGTCGAGCAGGTCGTCGACGTCCGCGTACTCGTACGGCGGCACCTTGATCGCGACGCCCTGGTGCACAGCCCCGTCGGTCAGGCGGTCGAGCTCGGGCTTGCCCACCTCGAGGAGGTCGTAGCCGCGTCCCGCGACGATGTCGACGATCTCGCGCGTGCGGTCGTCGGCGTCGAGGCGCGACGCGAGGTAGACCACCTCGACGGGGATGCGCGCGCGCAGCGCCTCCAGGACGGAGTTGCGGCCCGCGACGATCTCCTGGACCGACCCACGACCCTTGGGGCCGCCGCCGCGCGAGGCCCCGCCGCGCGACGTGCCGGCGCGCTCGGTGCCGCGCGCCGCGCCGCCGCGCCCGGTCGGCACGCGCTTCTCGTCGGCCACCTTGCGCTTGTGCGCCGCGTGGTAGACGCGGTCCTCGGCCTTCGGGGTCGGCCCGCGGCCCTCGAGGCCCTTGCGCCGCTGCCCGCCGGAGCCGACGGTCGCACCCTTCTTGCTTCCGGGCTTGCGGGTCGCGCCGCGTCGTTGTGAGTTGCCAGCCATGGTGTACCGATCGTGTCGTCGTTCAGGTCAGTTCAGGTCAGTCCACGTCGGGTTCGACGCCCGGCGTGCGTGTCTCGCTCCTGGGTCCAGTGTCCCCCAGACACCTCGCCGAGGGAGAACCGTGGTCATCGCCAGGGTCTCCCTCGTGCTGCCGGAGCTCTACCTCGTGCTACCGGGGCTCTACCTCGCGCTACCGGGGCTCTGCCTCGCGCGTCGGCGGTCCGCTCCCGGGCGTCGGTCCGGTGGGCGTCAGGCCAGGGTCCAGCGCGCGCCGTCGGCCGAGTCCTCGACCGCGACGCCCGCCGCGGCGAGCCGGTCGCGGATCGCGTCGGCCGTCGCGAAGTCGCGCGACGCGCGCGCCTCGGCCCGGGCCGTGAGCTCCGCGCCGACGACGGCGTCGAGCACCGCCGCGTAGCGCGAGTCGCCGCGGTCGGCCCACTGCGCGTCGCCCGGGTCGAGGCCGAGCACGTCGAGCATCGCGCGCACCGCCACGAGGTGGTGGCGCGCGACGGCGTCCGCGGCCGTCGTCCGGTCCGCGAGCGCCGCGTTGCCCGCGCGCAGGTGCTCGTGCACGACGGCGAGCGCCGCCGGCACGTTGAGGTCGTCGTCCATCGCCGCGGTGAAGGCGGTCGGGAGCTCGGCGTCGCGCACGTCGTCGACCTCGCCCACGCGCTCGGTCGCCCGCTCGACGAAGCCCGCCAGCCGCTCCCACGTCGCCTCGGCCTCGACGACCGTCGCGGGGGTCCATTCGAGCATCGAGCGGTACTGCACGGACGCGAGCGCGTAGCGCAGCACGGCGGGGCTCGTGGTCGCGAGGACCTCGCGCACGAGCAGCCCGTTGCCGAGCGACTTGCTCATCTTGGCGCCGCCCTGCGTGACCCACGCGCTGTGCAGCCAGTGCTGCGCGAACCCGTAGCCCGCGGCGCGCGACTGGGCCTGCTCGTTCTCGTGGTGGGGGAAGCGCAGGTCGAGGCCGCCCCCGTGGAGGTCGAACGTGTCGCCGAGGTAGCGGCGCGCCATGGCCGAGCACTCGAGGTGCCAGCCCGGCCGGCCGCGCCCGAACGGCGTGTCCCACGACGCGGTCTCCGGCTCGCCCGGCTTGGGGGCCTTCCAGAGCGCGAAGTCGCGCGGGTCGCGCTTGGCGGCGGCCTCCTCCGCGTCCGCGGGGACGTCGTCGGGCACGGGGTTGAGGTCCTCGAGGCGCTGGTTGGTGAGCGAGCCGTACTCGGGCCACGACCGCACGTCGAACCACACGTCGCCGGGGCCCGTGGTGTAGGCGTGGCCGCGCTCGACGAGCCGCTGCATGAGCTCGACCATGTCCGGGACGTGGCCCGTCGCGCGCGGCTCGTACGTGGGGGGCAGGACGCCCAGGGCGTCGTACGCGGCGGTGAACGCACGCTCGTACGTCGCGGCCCAGGCCCACCAGGGCTCGCCCGCGTCGGCCGACTTCGCGAGGATCTTGTCGTCGATGTCCGTGACGTTGCGGATGAGCGTCACCCGGGCCCCGCCGCGCCGGAGCCAGCGCACGAGGACGTCGAACGCGACGGCCGAGCGCATGTGCCCGATGTGGGGGGCGGCCTGCACGGTGGCGCCGCACAGGTAGATGCCGACCTCGCCCGGGGTCAGGGGGACGAAGTCGCGCACGTCCCGCGTCGCGGTGTCGAACAGGCGAAGGGTCACGCCGCAAGGGTACCGGGGACGCACCGCCGCGGCCGAAGCGGCGCCGCCGGGACGACGGTCGGTCCGTCCCCCGCTCGCGTCAGCCGAAGCTCTTGCCCTCGCCGCGGTACGTCGGGACGACGTCGACCACCTCGTCGCCGCGCACGAGGTGCACGCGGTCGAACCGCTCCATGGCCTCGCCGGCCTTGCCGTGGCGGAACCAGACGCGGTCCCCGACGCCGAGGTCCGGCGCCCCGGCGGTCCCGCGCGACCGGTGCAGCGGCGTCTGCACCTCGCCCGCGCCCTCGCGGCCCGTGAGCGACCACCCGGGCGTCACGACGCGCGGCAGACGGCTGCGCGTCGCCGGGCCGGACGCGACGTACCCGCCGCCGAACGCCGTCGCCCAGCCCGGGCCCGGGACGCGCACGACGTCGAGGCCGAAGAACGCCGACGGCCGGGGCCGGAACGCGCGGTACTCGTCGAACAGCCCCGGGACGTACAGGCCCGACCCGGCCGTCACCTCGGTCACGACGGCGTCCGCGGACGACGTCTCGAGCGACCCCGTCCCGCCCGAGTTCACGAGCTCGAGGTCGTGCCCGACGACGTCCTGCACCGCCGCGACGACCTCGCCCCGCCGCTCGCCCAGCTCGAGCACCGAGAGCCGCTTGACCGCGCGGACGGCGAGGCTCGAGTCCGGCATCCCGGCGACCTGCGCCTCGTAGAACATGAGGCCCCGCAGCGCGAGGCCGGGCGTCGAGACGACCCGGGCGGCGAGCGACGCGACGTCGCGCGCGCCGTGCAGGGGCGAACGGCGCGTGCCCAGGTGGACCGTCACGAGGCCGAGGCCCACGCGCAGCGACGCGTCCACGTCGAGGCACACGCGCACGGGCGGCTCGTCCCCCGTGCCGGTCTCGGCGAGCGCGTGGCGCACGAGCTCGAGGTGCGCGGCGTCGTCCACCATGAGGGTGACCTCGCGCCGGCCCGCCTCGTGGCGGGCGAGCGCCGCGAGCGCCCCGCGGTCGACCGACGGGTAGCCCACGAGGACGTCGCGGACGCCCGACTCGACGAGCCACAGCGCCTCGCGCACCGAGTACGCCATGACGCCCCGGAAGCCGCGCTCGCCCGCGCGCGCGACGAGCGAGCGCACGCGCACGGACTTCGACGCGACCCGCACGGGGGCCCCGCCCGCGCGCGCGAGCAGCTCGTCGGCGTTGGCGTCGAACCGGTCGAGGTCGACGACGGCGAGCGGGCCGTCGAGCGCTGCCGTCGCGCGGGTCAGGCGGGCCAGGAGCGAGGGCGTCGCGCCCCGCTCGTCACCGTCGCGCGGGCCCGCGGCCCGGTCCGCCCCCGGTGCCGTGTGGGTCGTCATGGAGAGAACGTACGCCACCCGCCGGGCGTGAGACAGTACGACCTGTGAGCAGCGACGACGCCCTCTCCTGGACCAACTGGGCCCGCACGGCCTCTGCGACGCCGCGCCGTCGGGCCTCGCCGCGCGACGAGGCGGAGCTGGGCGGCCTCGTCGCCCGCGCCGCGGCGGAGGGCATGCCCGTCCGCGCGGTGGGTGCCGGTCACTCGTTCACCCCGGCCGCGGTCACGGACGGCCTCCTGCTCGACCTCGACCGGCTGAGCCTCGTCGAGCGCATCGCGCGCGGCGGCGGCGCGGACGGCACCGACGGCGACGCGATCCTCGTGACCGTCGGGGCGGGCATCCGCCTGCACCGGCTCAACGAGGCCCTCGCCGCCGCGGGGCTCGCGATGCGCAACCTCGGAGACATCGACCGGCAGTCGGTCGCGGGCGCGATCTCGACGGGCACGCACGGCACGGGGGCACGCCTCGGCGGCCTCGCGACGCAGGTGCGCGGCGTCCGCGTGGTCGGGGCCGACGGCGAGGCGCACGAGGCGTCGCCCACGCACGAGCCGGGTCTGTTCGAGGTCAGCCGGCTGGGGCTGGGGGTCACGGGCATCCTGTCCGCGGTGACGCTCGAGGTGGTCCCGGCGTTCCTCCTGCGCGCGCAGGAGGAGCCGTGGCCGCTCGACCGGGTGCTCGAGCAGCTCGGGACGCCCGACGACCCCGACGGGCTCGTCGGGGGCAACGACCACTTCGAGTTCTACTGGTTCCCCCACACGCGCCGGGCGCTGACCAAGCGCAACAACCGCCTCGCGCCCGACGAGGAGGCCGTCGAGCTCGAGCGTCTGCGCACCACGGGTCCCGGGCCGGTCGCGCGGGCGCGCACGTGGGTCGACGAGGAGCTCCTGTCGAACGGCGCGTTCGAGCTGGTGAACCGGCTCGCGACCGCGGTCCCGCGCGTCACGCCGCGCCTCAACGCGGTGTCCGCACGGGCGCTCGCGCCGCGCACGTACGTCGCGCCGTCGCACCACGTGTTCGTCACGTCGCGCCGGGTCCGGTTCCGCGAGATGGAGTACGCCGTCCCGCGCGAGCGCCTCGTGGACGTGCTGTCGAGCATCGACGCGTGGCTGGACCGCTCCGGCGAGCACGTGCCGTTCCCCGTCGAGGTCCGGTTCGCGGCGCCCGACGACGTGTGGCTCTCCACAGCCCACGGGCGCGAGACCGCGTACGTCGCCGTGCACCAGTACGCGCGCCTGCCGCACGAGCGGTACTTCGACGCCGTCGAGCGCATCGTCGCCGAGGTGGGGGGTCGCCCGCACTGGGGCAAGATGCACGGGCTCGAGGCGGACCGGCTCCGGGAGCTCTACCCGCGGTTCGACGACGCCGTGGCCGTCCGCGACGCGGCGGACCCCGAGGGCGTGTTCGCGAACGGGTACACCGACCGCGTGCTCGGCCGCGCCCCGGCCGCGCGGGGCTGACCGGCGTCCGCCCCGCCAGGGGCGGTGTCCCGTCGAGGGACGGGACGTCGGCGGCCCGTCAGGGGACGGGCTCGGGGCCGTGCTCCCGCACCGGCGAGCCGTCGGGGCGCACCATCATCGAGAGCACGTACTCGGCGAGCGCGTGGAAGCTGCGGACCGCCGTCTCGTCGTCCTGCTCGACGAGCCACGCGATCTCGATCCCGTCGATGTATCCCGCGACGACCCGGGAGAGGAACCCCATGTCCATCGTGTAGCTGACGTTCCCCCGCTCGGCCACGTTCTCGAGGAACCCGCGCGTCATCGCCCAGGTCTGCTCGAGGTGCGTGTGCGCGACGGAGCGCAGCGCGCGGCTGCGCACGCCTGCCGTCGCGAACTCGAACGTGAGGAGCCGCATGTGACGGCGCGGCGTCAGCCCGCTCCACAGGCCGTCGGCGGCGGCGTGGGCGAGCGCCACGACGTCGCCGTCGACGTCCAGCGCGGACCGGACGGGCTCGGAGGCCACGAGCGCGAGGCTGTTGCCCATCGCCTGGAGGAGCTCGTCCTTGTCCTCGAAGCAGTAGTGCACGACGCCGAGCGAGACCCCGGCCTCGGCCGCGACGCCGCGGATGGTCACGGCCTCGACGCCCTCACGGACGGCGATGGTCATCGCGGCGTCGACGAGCTGGGCTCGGCGTTCCTCGACGGACATTCGGTTCATGTGCGATTCATCCCATGTGTCGTTCTTGGGAAAGTCAAACACATCGATGCGCTTCCAGCGATCGTAGAGGCAGGTGGCGGGCCTGGCACGCCGGACGGGAGCGGGCGAGAATGACGAGCCGGACCAGCCCCGGCCCCCACCCCCGACGAAGGACTCCCGTGCCCCGACCGCGCCTGCCCCGCACCTCCTGGACGCTCGCCCTCACGGCGACCGTCGCGCTCGCCCTCGCGGGCTGCGGCGGGCCCGAGGACGCAGGCGGCGGCACGGAGCCGGTCGTGCACGACGTCCCCGAGATCCCGGTCCAGGTGACCGCGCCCGCGGGCTGGGAGCGCGGCACGCGCGACGGCGCGTTCCTGCTGCGCGCCCCGAGCGGCACGGGCTCCGACGACTTCCGGGCGAACGTCGTCGTCACCGGAGAGCAGTCGGCGCAGACCGTCGACGAGGCGGGCGCCGCGACGACGGCGGCCGCAGCCTCGATCCCCGGCTGGGTGCCCGCCCCCGACGGGCAGGGGCCCACGACGCTCGCCGGGCTGCCCGCCTACCGCGTGGCCGGGACGTACGAGGCGGCGGGGACCGCCGTCGCGCAGGAGATCGTGGCCGTGCGGACGGGTGACGGGCCGGACGCGTGGGTCGTCGACCTCACGGCGTCGTACGCCGTCGACGACGCCGACGGGGCCGCGCAGGCGCGCGCGATCCTCGAGAGCGTCCAGGTCGCGCCGGCAGGCTGACCTCAGGCGGGCGGTGCGACCCGGACCACGAGAGCCGTGGCGACCGCCGCGACGCCCTCGCCGCGCCCGGTGAGGCCCAGCCCGTCGGTCGTCGTCGCCGTGAGCGTCACCGGGGCGCCCGCGGCCGCCCCGAGCGCCGCCTCCGCCTCGGCGCGGCGCGGCCCGAGGCGCGGCCGGTTGCCGATCACCTGGACGGCCACGTTCCCGATCTCGAACCCTGCGGCCCGCACCCGTCGCGCCGCCTCCGCGAGCAGGCTGGCGCCGCTCGCGCCCGCCCACTCGGGCGCGCTCGTGCCGAAGTTCGAGCCGAGGTCGCCGAGGCCGGTGGCCGAGAACAGCGCGTCGGCGGCGGCGTGCGCCGCGACGTCGGCGTCCGAGTGCCCGGCGAGCCCGCGCTCGCCCGGCCAGTGCAGACCGCCCAGCCAGAGCGCTCGCTCCTCGCCCTCGGGCGCGAACGCGTGGACGTCCACCCCGACGCCCGTGCGCGGGAGCGCCGGGACGGGGCCCGCGGCGGCCGGTGCGGTGGTGGGCGTCCCGGCCGGTGTCCCGGTGGAGCCTGCAGGGGTGGTCATCGGTCCTCCCGGAGCGTGAGCGCCGCGACCCGCAGGTCGTGCGCGGTGGTGATCTTGGCCGCCGCGGCGTCGCCGGGCACCACGTGGACCGGGACGCCGAGCGCCTCGACCAGCCCGGCGTCGTCGGTCGCGGCGACGGACTCGTCGTCCGCGCGGTGGGCGGCGGCCGCGTGCGCGCGGGCCAGGAGCTCGCCGTCGAACCCCTGCGGGGTCTGGACGGCGCGCAGCGCGCTCCGGTCGACCGTCTCGACGACGGGCTCCGCACCGGACGCGTCTCCCGCGCCCGCGGGCGCCACGCGCTTGATCGTGTCCGTGACGGGGAGCCCGGGCACGACGGCCCCGTGGCCCGCGCGCACGGCCTCGACGACGCGGCGGACCAGCGACGGCGGCGCGAGGGGCCGTGCGGCGTCGTGGACGAGCACGACGGCGGCGGGCGCGTCACCCTCCCCGAGGTCGCGGCCGGCCCGGAGCCCGGCCGCCACGGAGGCCTGGCGCGTCCCCGCGCCCTCGACGACCCGGACCGGCCGGTCGACCGCGGGGTCGTCGGCCAGGAGCGTCGCGACGTGGTCGCGCAGCCCGGGCGGCGCGGTCACGACGAGCGCGTCCACGACCCCGGACGCGCACAGCCGTCGGGCGGCGTGCGCCACGAGCGGGAGGCCGTCGAGCTCGACGAGGGCCTTGGGCAGGTCCAGCCCGAGCCGGGTCCCGGAACCGGCGGCGGTGAGGACGGCGAGAGTCGGCACGCGCACACGCTACCGGGCACGACGACGGGGAGGGGGGGGGTTGCACGGGAGGAGTCACCACCGAGATCTACACCCAGTTGGCAGCGTCGGCAGCGTCAGGTGTGTAGAAGAGACGGGTGGTCTGTGGCGCTGACTGCGCGGGCCGCGGCCCGGGACGTCAGGAGGCGAGCACCTCGTCGAGGATCGCCTCGGCCTTGTCCTCCTCGGTGTGCTCCGCCAGCGCGAGCTCCGAGACGAGGATCTGGCGAGCCTTCGAGAGCATGCGCTTCTCG
This sequence comes from Cellulosimicrobium sp. EB106-03-01-XG111, assembly GCF_058792115.1. Taxonomy (NCBI): domain Bacteria; kingdom Bacillati; phylum Actinomycetota; class Actinomycetes; order Micrococcales; family Promicromonosporaceae; genus Cellulosimicrobium; species Cellulosimicrobium sp. EB106-03-01-XG111. The sequence goes on along the minus strand of NZ_JBYTEQ010000023.1, from coordinate 6,223 downwards.
CCGGCGGACAGGCCGCGGTCGGCGTCCCGGCGGGAGAGGTCGCGCACGACCTCGGCGACCTTGATCACGTCGCCCGACGCGAGCTTCTCGAGGTTCGCCTTGTACCGGCGCGACCAGTTGGTCGGCTCCTCGGTGTAGGGTGCACGAAGCACCTCGAACACACGGTCGAGACCCTCCTGGCCGACGACGTCACGCACGCCGACGAGGTCGACGTTCTCGGCTGGGACTTCGATGGTCAGGTCGCCCTGCGCGACCTTGAGCTTGAGGTAGATCTTGTCCTCTCCGCGGATGGTGCGCGTCTTGATCTCCTCGATCAGTGCGGCTCCGTGGTGCGGGTAGACAACGGTCTCGCCTACTGTGAACGTCATCTGCAGATGTCCCCTTTCGCGGTGGTCCACCTTACCACGCGGAAGGGCGGAAATCCGAGCCCCTGCGCCCCTTGACAAGCCCGTCACCAGCACGTTCGCCCAGGTCAGGGCCGTGTCAGCGCGCCTGACGAATCTCGACTCGGTACCCCATCGGCGCCCCGACGGTGCCTCCGGGGCACCTCACGGCCCCCTGCAGGACCTTCACGAGGCCTGACGACCACCGTCCGGGCGCACCCGGCGCCACGTGACGCCGCTCACGCCACGGCCGCGAGCCGGCCGTTCCGGCCGCCCCGGTCCTCCCGACGCACTAGGCTGGGCGCGGAATCCCGTCCCCCTTCTTGCAGCCCTGGAGTGCACGTGACCCGCATCCCGACCCCCCGAGCCTCGACCCGTGCGGAGTCCCGGGCCACCGGCCGCGCGCGCGCCTGGGCCGTGCCCCTCCTGGTCGCCGGTGTGGCCCTCGCCTCCGCCTGCTCCCCCATCGAGACGAACCGCCCGTACTCCCCCTCCGACGGCCTGCGGGTCGACCTCACGAGCGAGCTGCGCGGGCTCAACCTGCTCGTCGTGACCGCGGAGGACGGCGAGCCGGGCGCGCTCGTCGGGGCCTTCGCCAACGACTCGACGGAGGACGTGGAGTTCGACGTGACGCCCGAGGGCGGCGCCCCCGTGACGATCCCCGTCGCGGCGGGCGAGACGGTCTACCTCGGCGCCGAGGACGGCTTCGACGCGCAGATCGGCCGCGTCGACGCGGCGCCGGGCGCGATGCTGCCCGTCACGGTGAGCACGACGACGGGCGAGGAGCAGGCCCTGTCCCTCCCCGTCCTCGACGGCACCCTCGAGGAGTACGCGCACCTCCTGCCGTGACCGCGCAGGTCGCGCCGGATATCGGCTCGGCCCGTGTCACCGCCCGGCGCTAGCCTTCGCGTGCCGTCCCGCCACCCTGACCGGGGCTCGTACCGAAGGAACCCAGGTGACCCTCCCCCGCTCCACCCGCCGGCCGCTCGTCCTCGTCGTGAGCGCCGTCGCCCTCGCCCTGACCGCGTCGGGCTGCGGCGCGATCCTCGACGAGATCTCCGGACCCGCCGACGCCCGGCGTGACGAGCCCGGCGGGGAGGTGACCGAGGCGTCGGACGCCGACGTCTTCTCGGTCCAGGTCGGCGACTGCATCGTCTCCTCGAAGCTGGACGACGCGGACCTGGTCGAGTCCGTGCCCGTCGTGCCGTGCTCCGAGCCGCACGACGCCGAGGTCTACGCCGAGACCGAGCTCCCCGCGGGCGACTACCCGGGTGACGAGGCCGTGACCACGAGCGCCGAGGAGTTCTGCTACGGCGCGTTCGAGCCGTTCGTGGGGCTCCCCTACGAGGAGTCGGCGCACGAGTACTGGTACTTCACGCCGCGCGCGGACGGCTGGAGCGCTCGCGGCGACCGCGTGGTCCAGTGCGTCCTCGACACGAACGGCACCGACGTCACGGGCTCGCTCCAGGGCAGCGCGACCTGACCCCCTGGCCCGGCCCGCACGCACGCACGACGGCGCCCCTCCCCGCGTGGGGAGGGGCGCCGTCGTGCGTCGGGCCGGGCCCGTGGCGGACGGGCTCAGGTCACCCGAAGCGGCCGGAGATGTAGTCCTCGGTGGCCTGCTGCGTGGGCGAGGAGAACATCGTCGCGGTGTCGTCCATCTCGATGAGGCGACCGGGCTTGCCGGTGCCCGCGATGTTGAAGAACGCGGTGCGGTCGCTCACGCGCGCCGCCTGCTGCATGTTGTGCGTGACGATGACGATCGTGTACTCGTCCTTGAGCTCGGCGATGAGGTCCTCGATCGCGAGCGTGGAGATCGGGTCGAGCGCCGAGCACGGCTCGTCCATGAGGAGCACCTGCGGCTTGACGGCGATCGCGCGCGCGATGCACAGGCGCTGCTGCTGGCCGCCGGAGAGGCCCGAGCCCGGGCGGTCGAGGCGGTCCTTCACCTCGTTCCACAGGTTCGCGCCGCGCAGCGACGACTCGACGAGGTCCTCGGCGTCGGACTTCGAGATGCGCTTGTTGTTGAGCTTCACCCCCGCGAGCACGTTCTCCTTGATGGACATCGTGGGGAACGGGTTCGGCCGCTGGAAGACCATGCCGACCTGGCGGCGGACGGCGACCGGGTCGACGTCGTCGCCGTAGAGGTCGACGCCCTCCATCGCGACGGTCCCCTCGACGCGCGCGCCGGGGATGACCTCGTGCATGCGGTTGAGCGTCCGCAGGAACGTCGACTTGCCGCAGCCGGACGGGCCGATGAAGGCCGTCACGGACTGGGGTTCGATCGTCATGCCGACGTCCTGCACCGCGAGGAAGTCGCCGTAGTAGATGTTGAGGTCCTTGACGTCGATGCGCTGTGCCATCGGGGCTGTCCTGTTCTAGCGGAGGGTCTTGGGGGCGAACCAGCGGGTGACGAGTCGCCCGACGAGGTTGAGCAGCATGACGATGAGGATCAGCGTCAGGGCGGCCGCCCAGGCCCGGTCGTAGTTGATGTCGGGGAGGCACACGACGTCGGTGACGTTGCTGCAGGGCACCAGCCCCTGGCTGTACTGCCGGTAGACGTACACCGGGAGGGTCATCATGCGGCCCTCGAAGAGGTTGCCGTTGATCGAGTCGACGACGCCCACCGTGATGAGGAGCGGCGCCGTCTCGCCGATGACGCGCGCGACGGCGAGCATGATGCCCGTCGTGATGCCGGCGATCGACGTGCGGAGCACGACCCGCACGACGGTGAGCCACTTGGGCACCCCGAGCGCGTAGGCGGCCTCGCGCAGCTCGTTCGGCACGAGCCGCAGCATCTCCTCGCACGAGCGCACGACGACCGGGATCATGAGGACGGACAGCGCGACGGAGCCGACGATGCCCATGCGCACCCCCGGCCCGAACAGCACCGCGAAGAGCGCGTACGCGAAGAGGCCCGCGACGATCGACGGGATGCCGGTCATGACGTCGACGAAGAACGTCACCGCGCGCGCGAGCGGCCCGCGCCCGTACTCGACGAGGTAGATCGCGGCGAGCAGACCGATCGGCACCGAGATGACGGCCGCGCCCAGCGTGATGAGGAGCGTGCCGAGGATCGCGTGGTAGATGCCGCCCGCGTCCATGCCGCCGAACACGCCGCGCATGGAGTGCGTGAGGAAGTAGACGTCGAACCGCTCCATGCCGTGCACGACGACGGTCCACGCGACGGACACGAGCGGCACCATCGCGAGGGCGAACGCGCCCCACATGAGGACCGTCATGGTGCGGTCCTTGCGGCGGCGGCCGGCGTCCGCGCCGCGCAGGAGCGCGCGCACGGCCGCGGAGCGCTCCGGGTCCGGTGCCGACGCCCCGCGCGCGGGGCTGGTGCTGAGGGCGCTCATCAGTTGGCTCCCGAGAAGTCCTTGCGCCGCGCGACGATCGCGCGGGCGCCCATGTTGACGAGCAGGGTGATGACGAACAGCGCGAGGCCCGTGGCGATGAGGGCGCTCACCCCGAGCGGGTTCGCCTCGGGGAAGTCCGCCGCGATGTTCGCGGCGATCGTCTGCTGCTGCCCCGCCTGCAGGATCTTGAACGAGTAGAGGAGCCCGGGCGAGAGGATCATGAGCACGGCCATCGTCTCGCCGAGCGCGCGCCCGAGGCCGAGCATCGCGGCCGAGACGACGCCCGACCGCCCGAACGGGATGACCGCGGTGCGGATCATCTCCCAGCGCGTCGCGCCGAGGGCGAGCGCGGCCTCCTCGTGGAGCTTCGGCGTCTGGAGGAACACCTCGCGGCTCACGGCCGTGATGATCGGCAGGATCATCACGGCGAGCACGAGCGCGACGGTGAGCAGCACGCGACCGGTCGGCGACGCCGGGCCGGCGAACAGCGGGAACCACCCGAGCGTGTCGGCGAGCCAGGACCACACCGGCACGACGACCGGCGGGAGCACGAGCGAGCCCCACAGGCCGTAGACGACGCTGGGGATCGCCGCGAGCAGGTCGACGACGTAGCCCAGCGTCGAGGCGAGCCGGCGGGGCGCGTAGTGGGAGATGAACAGCGCGATACCCATCGCGACGGGCGTCGCGAGCACGAGCGAGAGGGCTGCGGCGAGCAGCGTGCCGAAGATCAGCGGCCCCACGAACGACAGCAGGGACGCGCCCTCGGGGAACCACGCCACCTGCTCGCTCAGCTCGGCGCCGCCCGCGCTGAGCGCGGGCCACGCCCGCAGCAGCAGGAAGATCGCGACCGCGGCCAGCACGGCGAGGATGAGCGCGCCGGCACCCGTCGCGGTCCAGCGGAACGCGCGGTTCACGCCGCGGTCGCTGTTGCGGGCGCGGCGGCGCGAGGTGCCTGCGCGACGCGCGGGCTCGGACGAGCCGCCCGGCGCGGGGCCCGGTGTCGTGGGTGGGGCTGTGGTGGTCACTCTCGTGCTCCCGGTGTGCTGTCCTGCGGCGTGCGGTCTGGTCGCGGGTCGGGGGCGACGGGGCCCGCAGGCCCCGCCGCCCCCTGGCGCCCGGCGGTCGTCAGCCGGCGGCGCCGACCGTGATGGCCTCGACGGCCGCGTGGACGTCCGTGCGCAGGTCCTCCGAGATCGGCGCGCTGCCCGCGGCCGACGCGGAGGCCGACTGGCCCTCCTCGCTCGAGACGTAGGTGAGGAACGCCTTGACGAGGTCACCCGTCGCCTCGTCCTCGTAGTTGAGGCACGCCACCGCGTACGAGACGAGCACCAGCGGGTAGGCGCCGGCCTCGGTCGTGGTGCGGTCCAGCTCGACCGCGATGTCGTGCTCGTGGCGGCCCTCGACGCGCGGCGACGCGTCCACGACCTTGGCCGCCGCCTCCGGGGAGTAGGCGACCCACTCCTCGCCGACCTTGATCTTCGCGGTGCCGAGGTCGCCGGCCTTCGAGGCGTCGGCGTAGCCGATGGTGCCCTCGCCGCCCTGGACGGTCTGCACGACGCCGGACGTGCCCTGCGCGGACTCGCCGCCCTGCGTCGGCCAGTCGCCGCTCGGCTCGTGGCCCCACGCGTCGCCCGCGGTCGCGGCGAGGTACTCGGTGAAGTTCTCGGTGGTGCCCGACTCGTCGGAGCGGTGGACGGGCGTGATCGCCACGTCGGGGAGCGTCGCGTCGGGGTTGTCGGCGGCGATCTCCGGCGCGTTCCACTGCGTGATGGTGCCGTTGAAGATGCCCGCGATCGTGGCCGGGGCGAGGTTCAGCTCGGCGACCTCAGGCAGGTTGTAGATGATCGCGATGGGGCTCACGTAGACGGGGAGGTCGATCGCGCCGTCGGGGCCGCACACGGCCTGCGACTGGGTGATCTCCTCCTCCTTGAGCACCGCGTCGGAGCCGGCGAACGCGACGCCGCCCTCGAGGAACTGGGTGCGACCGCCGCCGGAGCCGACCGGGTCGTAGTTGACGGTGACGTCGGGGTTCGCGCTCTGGAACCCGGCGCGCCACGCCTCCATGGCGGACTCCTGCGAGCTCGCGCCCGCACCGTTGAGCTCACCGCTGAGGTCGCTCGCGGTCTCGGACGAGCCCTCGGAGGAACCACCGGTGGAGCCGTCGGCACCGCCGACGGGGTCGTCCGACCCGCACGCGGCGAGGGTCAGGGCGAGCGCGCCGACCGCGACGGCGGATCCTGCACGGGAGAATCGGCTGAGCTTCACTCTTCGTTCCATCCTGTTCACGCGTCTCGTGGCACCAGCGAGCGCCGGTGACGATCCCGACGCTAGGAGCGCCGGGTGACGCGTTCCCCCAGAGCGGGTGAACGACGGATGAACAGTGCACAGACCTTCCGTGCCGGGTCGCGGGGCGGGGCACGCGGCGCCGCACGACGACGGCCCCGGGGGGGGGGGGGGGGGGGGGGGGGGGGGGGGGGG
>NZ_JBYTEQ010000022.1:0-99053 GCF_058792115.1 Cellulosimicrobium sp. EB106-03-01-XG111 | reverse complement strand
AGTTGGCATCGTCGGCAGCGTCAGATGTGGAGAAGAGACAGCGCCCGGGTCGGGCGCGCGGCGTCAGCTCCGGTGAGAGCTCCGGACGTCAGTTCCGGGTGTCGGAGTGGTCGCCGATCTTGTGCACGAGGATCGAGTTCGTCGTGCCCGGCTGGCCCACGGGGGCGCCGGAGACGACGACCACGAGGTCGCCGACCTCGGCGAGGCCGTTGGCCTGCAGGGTCGTGTCGACCTGGCCGACCATCGCGTCGGTGTTCTCCACCTCGGGCACCTGGTACGTCTGGGTGCCCCACGTGAGCGACAGGACGTTGCGCACGTGCTCGCGCGGCGTGAACGCGAGCAGCGGGATGGACGAGCGCAGGCGCGACATGCGGCGCGCCGAGTCGCCCGACTGCGTGAACGTCGCGAGGTACTTCGCACCGAGGATCTCGCCGATCTCGGCCGCCGCGCGCGTGATGGCGCCACCGCGGGTGTGCGGGGTCGAGCCGAGCGGCGCGATGCGCTCGCGGCCCGCCTCCTCCGTCGCCTCGATGATCCGGGCCATCGTCTGGACCGTGAGGATCGGGTACTCGCCCACGCTCGTCTCGCCCGAGAGCATGACCGCGTCGGCGCCGTCGAGGACGGCGTTGGCGCAGTCGGACGCCTCGGCGCGCGTCGGGCGCGGCGAGTTCGTCATGGACTCGAGCACCTGGGTGGCGACGATGACGGGCTTCGCGTTGCGACGCGCGAGCTCGACGATGCGCTTCTGGACGAGCGGCACCTGCTCCAGCGGGAGCTCGACCGCGAGGTCGCCACGGGCGACCATCACGCCGTCGAACGCGTCGACGATCTCGGCGAGGTTCTCGACGGCCTGCGGCTTCTCGATCTTCGCGACGACGGGGACCGTGCGGCCCTCCTCGTCCATGATCCGCTTGACGTCCTCGAAGTCCTTCGCGGACCGCACGAACGACAGCGCGATGATGTCGGCGCCGAGCGCGAGGGCCCAGCGCAGGTCGTCCTGGTCCTTCTCGGAGAGCGCCGGCACGGAGACCGCGACGCCCGGGAGGTTCAGGCCCTTGTTGTTCGACACCGGGCCGGCGACCTCGACGCGCGTGACGACGCGCGGGCCCTCGACCGCGGTGACGCGGACGAGCACCTTGCCGTCGTCGATGAGGATCGGGTCGCCGACGCGGGCGTCGCCCGGCAGGCCCTTGTGCGTCGTGGAGACGAGCTCCTTGGTGCCGACGACGTCCTCGGTCGTGATCGTGAAGGTGTCACCCTCCTCGAGCCAGTGCTTCTCGTCTCCCGCGAAGCGGCCCAGACGGATCTTCGGCCCCTGGAGGTCGACGAGGACCGCCACGGAGCGGCCCGACTCGGCGGCGGCCTCGCGCACGCCGTGGTAGACGGCCGCGTGCTCCTCGGCGCTGCCGTGGCTGCGGTTGATCCGCGCCACGTCCATGCCCGCGTCGACGAGCGCGCGGAGCTGCTCCTTCGACTCGGTCGCGGGTCCGATGGTGCAGACGATCTTTGCTCTGCGCATATCTCCAGCCTCTAGTCTTCCGACCGGCCAGGGGCCGGTCGTCGCGGGGTGCCCCTCCCTAGGATGCCCCGCTCATCGTCCCGGCGCCGGACATCCGACGTCGGGGTGCACGTCAAGCGCGCAAGGACACGGTGTTCGCGCGCACGGGCGCGGGCAGCTCGGTCCCTCCCTGAAGGTAGGCGTCGACGGATGCCGCCGCCGCCCGCCCCTCGGCGATCGCCCACACGATCAACGACTGCCCACGACCGGCGTCGCCGGCCACGAAGACCCCGGGCAGCGACGACGCGAAGTCGTCGCCGCGCGCCACGAGGCCGCGCCCCGTGAGGTCCGCGCCCGTCTGGGTCGTGAGGGCAGCCGTCTCCGGCCCCGTGAAGCCCATCGCGACGAGCACGAGGTCCGCGGGGATCTCGCGCTCGGTGCCCTCCTTGGGCACGCGACGGCCGTCGGGCAGGTACTCGGTCTCCGCGACGCGCAGCGCGCGCACGGTCCCGTTCTCGTCACCCAGGAACGCGACGGTCGACGCGAGGAACTCTCGCTCGCCGCCCTCCTCGTGGGACGAGGACACCTCGAACACGATCGGGTCCGTGGGCCACGGCTGGGTCGCGGACCGCTCGAGCGGCGGCTGCTTGCCGATCGCGAGCGTCGTGACGCTCGCCGCGCCCTGGCGCAGCGAGGTGCCGAGGCAGTCCGAACCCGTGTCGCCACCACCGATGACGATGACGTGCTTGCCGGTGGCCGTGATCTGGTCGGGCACCTCGCGCCCGGCCACGACGGCGTTCGCCTGGTGCAGGAAGTCCATCGCGTAGTGGATGCCGCCCAGCTCGCGCCCCGGCACCGACAGGTCGCGCGGCACGGTCGCGCCGGTCGCGACCACGACGGCGTCGTACCGCGCCCGCAGGTCGTCCCACGTGATGTCGACGCCGATCTCGACGCCGGGGCGGAACCGCGTGCCCTCGGCCTCCATCTGCGCGACGCGACGGTCGATGTGGTGCTTCTCGAGCTTGAAGTCGGGGATGCCGTAGCGCAGCAGACCTCCGACGGCGTCGTCGCGCTCGTAGACCGCGACGGTGTGCCCGGCGCGCGTGAGCTGCTGCGCGGCGGCGAGCCCGGCGGGACCGGACCCGACGACCGCGACCGTGAAGCCCGTGAGCCGCTGGGGCACCTGCGGCGTGACGTACCCGCGCTCGAACGCCTCGTCGATGATCGAGACCTCGACGTTCTTGATCGTCACCGGCGGCTGGTTGATGCCGAGCACGCAGCTCGACTCGCACGGCGCCGGGCACACACGACCGGTGAACTCCGGGAAGTTGTTCGTCTCGTGGAGGCGGTCGATCGCGTCGGCCCACTGCTCGCGGTAGACGAGGTCGTTCCACTCGGGGATGAGGTTCCCGAGCGGGCAGCCCTGGTGGCAGAACGGGATGCCGCAGTCCATGCAGCGGCCCGCCTGCTCCTTGAGGAACGGCTGCCCCTCCTCGAGGTGCGCGTGCACGTCCTTCCAGTCCCGCAGGCGCACGGCCACCGGGCGGTTGGGCGGGAGCTCGCGCTCCCGCACCTTCAGGAATCCGCGGGGGTCAGCCACGGGCCACCTCCAAGATCTGGTCCCACACGCCCGGCGCGGCCGGGTCGAGACCGGCCGACTCGGCCTTCTCGAGCGCCGAGCGCATGCGGGCGAAGTCGGTCGGCAGCACGCGCGTGAAGCGCTGCACCGCCGTGGTGAAGTCCTCGAGCAGCTCGGCCGCGAGCGGCGAGCCGGTCTCCTCGTGGTGACGGCGGACGAGCTGCTCGACGAGCTCGACCTCGGCGTCCTCGAGCGGGCTCAGCCCGAGCTCGCCGGTCGCGAGCGCGCTCGTGTTCACGGCGCTCTCGCGCAGGTCGAGCACGTAGGCGGTCCCACCGGACATGCCGGCGCCGAAGTTGCGCCCGGTCGGGCCGAGCACGACGACCGTGCCGCCCGTCATGTACTCGCACCCGTGGTCGCCCACGCCTTCGACGACGAGCGTCGCACCGGAGTTGCGCACGCCGAAGCGCTCGCCCACCCGGCCGCGCAGGAAGATCTCGCCCGACGTCGCGCCGTAGCCGATGACGTTCCCGGCGACGACGTTGCTCGACCCCGTGAGGACCGCGTTGCGGTCCGGCCGCACGACGATCCGGCCGCCCGACAGGCCCTTGCCGACGTAGTCGTTCGCGTCGCCGAACAGGCGCAGCGTGACGCCGCGCGGGAGGAAGGCGCCGAGCGACTGGCCGGCGGACCCGGTGAGGGTGACGTCGATCGTGTCGTCCGGCAGGCCCTCGCCGCGGAAGCGCTTGGTCACCTCGTGGCCGAGCATCGTGCCGACCGTGCGGTTGACGTTGCGCACCGGCAGCGAGATCCGGACCGGCTCGCGCCGCTCGAGCGCGTCCTCGGCCAGCGCGACGAGCTGGTTGTCGAGCGCCTTCTCCAGGCCGTGGTCCTGCGTCGTGGTGTTCCGCAGCGACGCGCCCTCGACGGGGACGGGCTTCTCGAGGATGGGCGCGAGGTCGAGACCCTGCGCCTTCCAGTGGTCGATCGCCTGGCGCGTGTCGAGGTACTCGACGTGGCCGATCGCCTCCTCGATGCTCCGGAACCCGAGGCGCGCCAGGTACTCGCGCACCTCCTCCGCGATGAACTCGAAGAAGTTCACGACGAACTCCGGCTTGCCCGTGAACCGTGCCCGCAGCTCCGGGTTCTGCGTCGCGACGCCCACCGGGCACGTGTCCAGGTGGCACACGCGCATCATGACGCAGCCCGAGACGACCATCGGCGCGGTCGCGAAGCCGAACTCCTCGGCCCCGAGCAGCGCGGCCACGACGACGTCGCGCCCGGTCTTCATCTGCCCGTCGACCTGCACGACGATGCGGTCGCGCAGGTTGTTCAGCACGAGGGTCTGCTGCGTCTCGGCGAGGCCGATCTCCCACGGCGTGCCCGCGTGCTTGAGCGACGTGAGCGGGCTCGCGCCCGTGCCGCCGTCGTGACCCGAGATGAGGACGACGTCCGCGTGCGCCTTGGACACGCCCGTCGCGACCGTGCCGACGCCGAACTCGGAGACGAGCTTGACGTGGACGCGCGCCGCCGGGTTCGCGTTCTTCGCGTCGTGGATGAGCTGCGCGAGGTCCTCGATCGAGTAGATGTCGTGGTGCGGCGGCGGCGAGATGAGGCCGACGCCCGGCGTCGAGTGCCGGGTCTTCGCGACCCACGGGTACACCTTGTGGCCCGGGAGCTGACCGCCCTCGCCGGGCTTGGCGCCCTGGGCGAGCTTGATCTGGATGTCGTCGGCGTTCGTCAGGTACTCGCTCGTGACGCCGAAGCGTCCCGACGCGATCTGCTTGACCTTCGAGCGACGCTCCGGGTCGTACAGACGCTCCGGGTCCTCGCCGCCCTCGCCCGTGTTCGACCGGCCGCCGAGGCGGTTCATCGCGATCGCGAGGGTCTCGTGCGCCTCGGCCGAGATGGAGCCGTAGGACATCGCGCCGGTGTTGAAGCGCTTGACGATCTCGCTCACGGGCTCGACCTCGTCGAGCGGGACCGCCGGGCGCTCGCCCTCGCGGAGCTCGAGGAGGCCGCGCAGCGTCATGAGCCGCGAGGACTGCTCGTCCACGCGGTGCGTGTACTCGCGGAAGATGTCGAACCGGCGCTCGCGCGTCGAGTGCTGGAGCCGGAACACCGTCTCCGGGTCGAACAGGTGCTCCTCGCTGTCGCGGCGCCACTGGTACTCGCCGCCCGTGGTGAGGCGGACGTGCGGCCGGTGGTTGCCGGAGCGCGGGTAGGCGTCCACGTGGCGGGCCGCGACCTCGGCCGCGACGACGTCGAGCCCGATGCCGCTGAGACGCGACGTCGTGCCCGTGAAGAACGCCTGCACGAGGTCGTGCGACAGACCCACGGCCTCGAAGACCTGGGCGCCGCGGTACGAAGAGATGGTCGAGATGCCCATCTTGCTCATGACCTTGAGGACGCCCTTGCCGAGACCCTTGATGAGGTTCGCGACGGCCTTGGCCGGGTCGACCGCGAGGTAGCCGCGGCGCGCGAGGTCCTCGACGGTCTCCATGGCGAGGTAGGGGTTCACCGCGGCCGCGCCGTAGCCGATGAGGAGCGCGACGTGGTGCACCTCGCGCACGTCGCCCGCCTCGACGACGAGCGACACCTGCGTGCGCGTGTGGCGCCGCAGGAGGTGGTGGTGCACCGCGCTCGACAGCAGGAGCGACGGGATCGGCGCGTGCTCGGCGTCCGAGTCGCGGTCCGACAGCACGATGAAGCTCGCGCCGGCGGCGACGTGCGCGTCGACCTCGGCGAAGATCTCCTCGAGCCGGGCGAGCAGCGACTCGCCGCCGCCCGCGACGCGGTACAGGCCCTTGATCGTCACGGCGCGGAAGACGCCCGCGAGGTTCGGGTCCTTGTCGACGCGGATGATCTTCGCGAGCTGGTCGTTGTCGAGCACCGGGAACGGCAGCATGAGCTTGCGCGCGTGCTCCGGGGTGTCGACGAGCAGGTTCGGCTCGGGGCCGATCGCGCCGCCGATCGACGTGACGAGCTCCTCGCGGATCGCGTCCAGCGGCGGGTTCGTGACCTGCGCGAACATCTGCGTGAAGTAGTCGAAGAGCAGGCGCGGCCGCTTCGCGAGGACCGCGATGGGCGTGTCCGTGCCCATGGCGCCCAGCGGCTCGGCGCCCGTGTTGGCCATCGGCGTGAGGATGACCTTGAGCTCCTCCTGCGTGTACCCGAAGGCACGCTGGCGGCGCTCGACCGACGCGGGGCTGTGCGCGACGTGCTCGCGCTCGGGCAGCTGGTCGAGGTAGACCGCGTTCTCCGCGACCCACCGCGCGTACGGGCGCTGCGCGGCGAGCTGAGACTTGATCTCCTCGTCCTCGATGATCCGGCCCTGGCCGGTGTCGACGAGGAACATGCGGCCCGGCTCGAGGCGGCCCTTGCGGACGATCGTCGCCGGGTCGAGGTCGAGCACGCCCGCCTCGCTCGCGAGCACGACGAGGCCGTCCTCCGTGACCCAGTAGCGCCCGGGGCGCAGGCCGTTGCGGTCGAGGACCGCGCCGATGAGGGTGCCGTCGGTGAAGTTGAGGCACGCGGGGCCGTCCCACGGCTCCATGAGCGTCGAGTGGTACTCGTAGAACGCGCGCAGGTCCGGGTCCATCTCGGCGTGGTTCTCCCACGCCTCCGGGACCATCATGAGCACGGCGTGCGGCAGCGAGCGGCCCGACAGGTGCAGCAGCTCCAGCACCTCGTCGAAGCTCGCCGAGTCGCTGGAGCCGTCGGAGCAGACCGGCAGCAGCGGCGCGAGGTCGCCGAGGGCGTCGCTCGCGAGCGTGCCCTCGCGCGCGGCCATCCAGTTCCGGTTGCCGCGCACCGTGTTGATCTCGCCGTTGTGCGCGATCATCCGGAACGGCTGCGCGAGCGGCCAGGACGGGAACGTGTTCGTCGAGAACCGCGAGTGCACGAGCGCGATCTCGCTCGCGTACCGCGGGTCGGACAGGTCCGGGAAGAACGGCTCGAGCTGCGCCGTCGTGAGCATGCCCTTGTAGGTGAGCGTGCGGGCCGACAGCGACGCGAAGAAGAGACCGAGCTCGTTCTCCGCCCGCTTGCGCAGGCGGTAGGTCCGGCGGTCGAGGTCGACCCCGGCGAGCTCGCGCGACGGGTCGGCCACGACGACCTGACGGAACAGGGGCATCGACGCTCGGGCGCTCGGGCCGACGAGGTCGGCCGTCACGGGCACGTCGCGCCAGGCGAGGACCTCGAGCTTCTCCTCGGCGGCGATCGCCTCGACCGCGCGGGCGGTGGTCGCGGCCGTCTCGGGGTCCTGCGGGAGGAACGCCATGCCGATGGCGTAGTGCCCGGCGGGCGGGAGCTCGGCGTCGACCACGTCGCGCACGAAGGCGTCGGGGATCTGCGTGAGGATCCCCGCGCCGTCGCCGCTGTTCTCCTCGGCGCCGACCGCGCCGCGGTGGTCCAGGTTGAGCAGGGCCGTGAGCCCCGCGTCCACGATGTCGCGTCCGGGCGTGCCGCGGAGCGTCGCCACGAAGGCGACGCCGCACGCGTCGTGCTCGGCGGCGGGGTCGTACAGACCGGATGCCGTGGGAGGGGCGGACAGGGCGGGTGCCCGGTGCGCGTCCCGATACTGCGGCGTGGTCATCAACACCGTCCTCACAGGCGCCCGACCGAGACGGCCGGGCTGGTTCCAGCTGGGGGGTTCGGGACGTCGTCGGCCCTGGTGGACATGACGGAACCACCGGGCGGTCGCCCGGCGGATTCGCCGTTGAGTGACGGAGGCTCAGCGACCGGGGTCTGGTCGCGCGGCATCTGCCTGCTCGGACTCCTCCGAGTCGTCGGAGTCCGCGGTCTTCTCGGGGTCCGCGGCGTCGGTCGACTCCTCGACCGGCTCCGTGGGCTCCGTGGCGGGCGCCTCGCCCGGCGCGTCGAGGGACACCGTCTCCTCGCGCCCGGGGTGGCGACGCCCGACAACGATAAACGCTACCAACGCACCGACTCCGACCAGGATCGAGGTCCAGACGTTCAGCCGGAGACCGAGGACGAGCTCGGCCTCGTCGATGCGCAGCATCTCGATCCACACCCGACCGAGCGTGTAGACGAAGACGTAGAGCCAGAATACCCGACCATGACCGAGCCGGAACCGACGGTCCAGGTAGATCAGGAGCAGGGCAGCGGCGATGTTCCAGACCATCTCGTAGAGGAACGTCGGGTGGAACAGCGTGCCCGGCGGGTAGCCGGCCGCGGCGGCGACCGAGTCGTCGACCCGCAGGCCCCAGGGCAGCGTCGTGGGCGAGCCGAACAGCTCCTGGTTGAACCAGTTGCCGAGGCGGCCCACGGCCTGCGCGAGCAGCAGGCCGGGGGCGAGCGCGTCCGCGAACGCCGGGAAGCTCACGCGCTGGCGCCGGCACCCGATGTACGCGCCGACGGCACCGAGCGCGACCGCGCCCCAGATGCCGAGGCCGCCCTCCCACACGTACAGCGCGCGGACGGGATCCCCGTTCGGGCCCCAGTACGGGTCGGGCGTCGAGAAGACGTGGTAGAGCCGCCCGCCGACGATCCCGAACGGGACCGCCCAGAAGGCGATCTCCAGGACGTCGTCGGCCTCTCCCCCGCGCTCGACCCAGCGGCGGCGCGTGAGCCACAGGGCGACGCCGATCCCGGCGAGGATCGCGAGCGCGTAGGCGCGGATCGGGAACGGACCGAGGTACCAGGTGTGCTGGGGCGGGCTCGGGATCGCGGCGGGCAGGGCTCCCGCCGCCTCCACGAGCTGCCCGACGGCGAGCGCGGCGCTCATGCGACCACCCCGCCGGGCGTCGTCGTCCCGGGTTCCGCGGCGCGGGCGGAGCGCACCCCGGCGGCCAGCGAGGCCGCGACCGTGCGGAGCGCGGCGAGCCGCTCGTCCCACGGCGCGTCGCCCAGCAGGGGTCGGACGAACGCCGAGCCGACGATGACGCCGTCGGCGTAGCGCGCGACCTCCGCGGCCTGCTCGGCCGTGGAGACGCCGAGGCCGACGCACACGAGGTCGGCGCCCGCCGCCCGCGTGTCGGCGACGAGCCGTGCGGCCTGGGGCCCGACGGCGGCACGCACGCCCGTGACGCCCATCGTGGAGGCGGCGTAGACGAAGCCGCGCGACGCGCGCGCCGTGAGCTGCAGGCGCTCCGGCGTCGAGCTCGGCGCGACGAGGAACACGCGGTCGAGACCGTGCGCCTCGGCGGCGTCCAGCCAGTCGCGGCCCTCGTCGGGGACGAGGTCGGCCGTGATGAGGCCGGCTCCCCCGGCCGCGGCGAGGTCGCGCGCGAACGCGTCGACGCCGTAGCGCAGCACGGGGTTCCAGTACGTCATGACGAGCACCGGCACGCGCCCGCCCGTGCGCTCCGTGACGGCCGCGACGACGCGGAAGACGTCGGCGACGCGCGCGCCGCCGTCGAGCGCCGCCTGAGCAGCGGCCTGGATGACCGGGCCGTCCATGACGGGGTCCGTGTAGGGGATGCCGAGCTCGAGCACGTCGACGCCCGACTCGACGAGCGCGAGCGCCGCCTCGACGGAGCGCTCGACCGTCGGGAACCCGACGGGCAGGTAGCCGACGAGCCCCGCGCGTCCCTCCGCGCGCAGCTCGAGCAGGCGACGCGCGGTAGCCGACGCCGTCGCTGGCGCCCCGGGTGCGTCCTGGGTCTGGGCGGCGCTCACAGCTGTCCCTCCGTGCCCGTCGCCGTCTCGGCGATCGCGTCGTCGTCCACGAGGTCGAACCACCGGGCGGCGGTCGCCACGTCCTTGTCCCCGCGCCCCGAGAGGTTCACCAGGATCACGTGGTCCGTGCGGCCCGCGGCCACGGCCTCGCGCCCGATCCGCAGCGCGCCCGCGAGGGCGTGGGCCGACTCGATCGCGGGGATGATCCCCTCCGTGCGGCACAGCAGGCGGAAGGCGTCCATCGCCTCGGAGTCGGTCACGGGCAGGTACGTCGCGCGCCCGAGGTCGTGGAGCCACGAGTGGGCCGGGCCGACGCTCGGGTAGTCGAGGCCCGCGGACACCGAGTGGCTCGGCAGCGTCTGTCCGTCCTCGTCCTGGAGGAGGTACGAGCGCGCGCCGTGCAGGACGCCCGGCGCACCGCCGCTGAAGCGTGCCGCGTGCCGGCCCGTCTCGATGCCCTCGCCGCCCGCCTCGAAGCCGAAGAGCTCCACGCCCTCGTCGTCGAGGAAGGCGTTGAAGAGCCCGAGCGCGTTCGAGCCGCCGCCCACGCACGCCGCGAGCGCGTCGGGCAGGCGCCCGATCCGGTCGAGGATCTGCGTGCGCGCCTCCTCGCCGATGACGCGGTGGAACTCGCGCACCATCTCGGGGAACGGGTGCGGCCCGGTCACGGTGCCCAGCAGGTAGTGCGTCGTGTCGACGTTGGCGACCCAGTCGCGCAGCGCCTCGTTGATCGCGTCCTTGAGGGTGCGCTGGCCGATCGTCACGGGGACGACCTCGGCGCCGAGCAGGCGCATGCGCGCGACGTTCAGCGCCTGACGTCGCGTGTCCTCCTCGCCCATGTAGACGACGCACTCGAGGTCGAGCAGGGCCGCGGCCGTCGCCGTCGCGACGCCGTGCTGGCCCGCGCCCGTCTCGGCGATCACGCGCTTCTTGCCCATGCGCTTCACGAGCAGCGCCTGGCCGAGGACGTTGTTGATCTTGTGCGAGCCCGTGTGGTTGAGGTCCTCGCGCTTGAGGAACACGCGCGAGCCCCCGGCGTGCTCCGCGAAGCGCGGCACCTCCGTGAGCGGGCTCGGGCGGCCCGTGTACTCGCGCTGCAGGCGCGCGAGCTCCGTGACGAACGCCGGGTCGTCGAGCGCCTTGCGGTACTCGGTCTCGAGCTCGTCGAGCGCGGCGACGAGCGCCTCGGGCACGAAGCGCCCGCCGAACTCGCCGAAGTAGGGACCCTCCTGGGTCGCGAGGGAGCGCGTCAGGTCGGCACGGACGGAGTGCGCGTCGCTCCGCGGGCTGGTCGATGGTGTCGAGTCGGGCACGGGGCCGGTCCTCCTGGATGGTGGGGTGTGCTGGGCCGGGGCGCGGCGCCTGTGACGTGACGGACGGTGCCGTCGTGCCTCAGGGCCGCACGGACCACAGCGACGGGTGCGACCCGGCCGCGACGAGGTCGGCGACGGAGGCGCGCGGCGCGTCGTCGGTCACGAGCGCCTCGCCGACGAGCACCGCGTGCGCGCCGGACCGGGCGTAGTCCATGACGTCGTGGGGGCCGCGCACGCCGGACTCGGCCACACGGACGACCTCGTCGGGGATCGCGGGCGCGAGACGCGCGAAGGTCGTGCGGTCGACGTCGAGCGTCTTGAGGTCGCGCGAGTTCACGCCGACGACCCGGGCCCCGGCGTCGAGCGCGCGCGTCACCTCGTCGAGCGTGTGGACCTCGACGAGCGCGGTCATCCCGAGCGAGTGCACACGCTCGACGAGCGACGTCAGCACCGTCTGCTCGAGCGCGGCGACGATGAGGAGCACGATGTCCGCGCCGTGCGCGCGCGCCTCCCACACCTGGTACGGCGTCACGACGAAGTCCTTGCGGAGCACGGGGACGTCGACCCGCGCCCGGACGGCGTCGAGGTCCGCGAGGCTCCCGTTGAACCGCCGCTGCTCGGTGAGCACCGAGATCGCGGCGGCGCCGCCCTTCTCGTACTCCCCCGCGAGCTCGGCCGGGTCGGAGATGGACGCGAGCGCGCCCTTGCTGGGGCTCGACCGCTTCACCTCGGCGATGACGGCCACGGCGTCGTCCGCCTTGAGGCGGCTCACGCACTCGAGCGCACCGGGGACGCGGGCGGCTCGTTCCTTGAGCTCGTCGAGCGAGGTCGTCGCCTGGCGTGCCGCGAGGTCCTCGCGCACACCCGCGACGATGTCGTCCAGCACCGTCATCGTCCCACCACTCCCCGTGTCGTCCGCCCCCTGCCGGGCCGGTCGGCCGGCGTGCACCCACAGGTTCGGGCCGACCCGTTGACAGGGAGGTACCTGCCATCGTAGAGCCGCCCCCGAGTGACGATGACCACGGCCCAGCCCCCGAGACGCGCGCGGCGCGGCAGCTCGTGGTCGCGGCCGTCGGCTCAGGCGGCCACCGGACCGAGCCACGGGACGAGGGCGGGCACGTTGCGCAGCACCCCGAAGAGCACGAGCACGGCGAGCGACGTCCACGCCACCCACGCCGGCACGCGCGGTCCGGGACGCCCGCGCCAGGCGCGCACGAGCCACAGGCCCCACAGCACGACGAGCAGCGGGGCGACGACGACCCACAGCGGGTTCATGGACCACGCCGCGGCCAGGTCGAGGTGCACCAGCTCGTGGGTCGCGCGCAGGCCTCCGCACCCGGGGCACGCGAGGCCCGTCAGGGCGAGCAGCGGGCACGTGACGTAGTGGCCGGGGCGGTTCGGGTCGACGGCGCCCACGTAGGCGGTCGCGGCGGCGACGAGCGCGCCCACGGCGAGCGGGGCCACGGCCTCGCGCGGCACCCGCCGTCGGCCCACCGCCTCGGAGGTCACGTGACCGTCCCGTCAGTACTGGTCGGGGATCGTGCCGACCCAGGCGAGGACGGCGGGGAAGAACACCAGCAGGAGCAGCAGGCCGAGCGCGGACAGGCCGATCGCGACCCAGCCGAGGATGATCCCCGCCGTCGCCATGCCGTCGTTGTCCGCCTGACCCTCCGCGACGGCACGCTTCGCCGCGTTGCCCACGATCACCGCGGGGATGCCCGTGAAGAAGCCGCAGCTGAGCACGAACGCGGCGATGCCCAGGACGAGCGACCAGATCGCGAGGTTGTTCTTCGGGTAGTACGGCGGCGGCGCGTAGGCGCTCGCCGGGTACTGCTGTCCGGGGTACTGCTGGCCGGGGTACTGCTGGCCCGGGTACGCCTGCTGCGGCTGGCCGGGGTACGGCTGGCCGGGCTGCTGCTGCCCGGGGTAGCCCTGGTCGGGCCCCTGCGGGCCGGGGTGCTGCGGGCCGCCGGGCACCGACGAGCCGTACGGCGCCTGCGACCCGTCCTGCGGGGGCGTGCCGTCGTGCGGTCCCGGTCCCGGCGGCTGGGTCACCGCGCGTCCTGCTTCTTCTGCCCGTAGCCCATGTTGCGGAGCACGAGGCCGCCGACGAGCGCCACGGCCACGACGCCCATGCCGACCCAGAACAGCCAGACAGCGGCGACCACGACACCGATCGCGGCCACGAGGGCGCCGACCATGATGCCGATCATGGTGAACCACGCGGCGACGGTGTGGCCGTGGTTCGTGGGCGGTGCCGCGGGCGGCAGGTAGGCGATCTCGGTGGTCTGCTGGTTCTCGGCCATGAGGGTCGTGCCTTTCGTCAAGATGTGGTCAGAGCCTATCGGACCGGGCCGGGGCCCGTCCCGTCGCGGGGCGCGGGGCGCACGTCGCGTCGGACACGTCCGCGCTGCTCAGCGGTCCGTCGGGTCCTCGCCGCGGGAGAGCGCGTCCCACGCGTCGTGGTCGGAGACGTCGTCGACGTCGCTGGGGCCCGCCGCACCCGGGGCCTCGGGCCCCCCGCCCACCGGTGTGCCGGCTGCCGTCGCGGGCGCCGCCCCGGCCCGCTCGTGCCGGGTCGAGGCGCCTGCCCACGACCGTGCGCCGAGGGCGACCCACACCACGACGAGCACCGTGAGCACACCGAGCACGGCCGCCGCCCAGGGCGCCGCGGTGAGCTCGACGGGTGCGGTCAGCTCCGTCACGCCCGTCGCCTCGGCCACCGCCGACCGGGCGGTCGGCTCCGGGTCGATCGCGACGCTCAGGGCGGAGACCGTGGCGACGACGCCGCTCGCCGCCGCGACCGCCAGGACGACCCACCGGCCGACCCGCCCCACGAGACCGAGCGCGAGCGCGGCCGCGACGAGAACGAGCGCGGCCGCGCTCACGCCGGGTGCGGCCGACGTGCCGGCCACCGCGACGTCGACCTGCGGGTCCAGCGCGGTGGCACCCGTCGTCCGCAGCCACGTGGGCACGGCCGCCGCGAGGGTCGCGCCACCGAGGAGCAGCAGGACCCAGATGGCCCTGCGGCGGGCCGGGCCGCCCGGGCGGCTCACGCGAGCCCCCGCAGCCGCGCCGCGACCTGCACGGCGCGGACCGCCGCAGCCGCCTTGTTGCGCGACTCCGCGTACTCGAGCGCGGGCACGGAGTCGGCGACGATCCCGCCCCCGGCCTGGACGCTCGCGCGCCCGTCGCGGATCAGCGCCGTGCGGATGGCGATCGCCATGTCCATGTTCCCGTCGAAGTCGAAGTACCCGGCCGTCCCACCGTAGATCCCGCGCGAGGCGGGCTCGAGCTCGTCGATGAGGGCGATCGCGCGCGGCTTGGGCGCGCCCGAGAGCGTCCCCGCGGGGAACGTGGCCCGGAAGGCGTCGAGCGCCGTCGCGCCGTCGCGCAGCGTGCCGACGACCGTCGAGCACAGGTGCATGATGTGGCTGAACCGCTTGGTCGCCAGGAACTCCACGACCTCGACCGACGTCGGCTCGCAGACCTTGACGAGGTCGTTGCGCGAGAGGTCGACGAGCATGATGTGCTCCGCGAGCTCCTTGGGGTCCTCGCGCAGCTCCTCCCCGAGCGCGACGTCCTCCTCGGGCGTCGCGCCGCGCGGCCGCGAGCCCGCGATGGGGAACGTCGTGACCCGCCCGTCCTCGACCTTGACCAGCGTCTCCGGGCTCGACCCGACGACCGCGAAGTCGCGCCCGTCGGCGTCCGTGAGCTGGAAGTAGTACATGTACGGGCTCGGGTTGATCGTGCGCAGCGCCCGGTAGACGTCCAGCGGGTCCGCCGGGCAGTCGAGGTCCAGGCGCTGGGAGAGGACGACCTGGAAGACCTCGCCCTCGCGGATCGCGTCCTTGCCCGCCACGACGGACGCCTCGAACTCGTCGCGCGTCGAGCGGAACTCCAGCTCGGGCTCGATGGCCTCCGCGGCCACGACCGACGCGACGTGCGCACCGCCCGCGACGAGGCGCGCCTGCATCGCGTCGAGGCGCCGCACCGCGTCGGCGTACGCCTCGTCGACCCGCTCGTCCGTGTCGTCGAAGTTGATCGCGTTCGCCACGAGCCACACGCTGCCCTCCGCGTGGTCGACGACCGCGAGGTCCGTCGCGAGGCACAGCGTGAGCTCCGGGACGCCCAGCTCGTCGGGCGCGTGCGACGGCAGCGTCGGTTCCCAGTGCCGGATGACGTCCCACCCGATCGCCCCGGCGAGCCCGCCCGTGAGCGGCGGGAGGCCGTCGACCGCGGGCGTGCGCAGCACGTCGAGCGTCGCCTCCAGCACGTCGACCACGTCGCCCTCGCGCGGTACCCCGGCGGGCACGTCGCCCGACCACACCGCACGGCCGTCGCGTGCCGTGAGGGTCGCGCGGGACGCGACGCCGACGAACGAGTACCGGGCCCAGCGCCCGTCCGACTCCGCGGACTCGAGCACGAACGTGCCCGGGCGCCCCTGCGCGAGCGTGCGGTAGAGCCCGACGGGCGTGACGTCGTCGGCCAGGAGGCGCCGCACGACCGGGACGACCCGGCGGGAGCGGGCGAGGGCGCGGAAGCCGTCGAGCACGGGCCACGTCGTGCCCCAGGCGGGCCCGCCCGCGGGGACGGTGGTGGTGCCGGCCGGGTCGACGGTCGTGCTCACTGGTTCTCCTCCTCGGGGTCCGGTCCGGGGGCAGCGCCCGGGGCACCGGGCGCGGACGGCAGCTCGCCGACGACGGCGCCCAGGTCTCCCCCGGCCTCGAAGCACGTGCGCGTGCCCGTGTGGCACGCGGCGCCGACCTGGTGCACGCGCACCAGGAGCGCGTCGCCGTCACAGTCGAGCGCGACCGAGCGCACCACCTGGACGTGACCCGACGTGTCGCCCTTGCGCCAGTACTCCTGGCGCGACCGGCTCCAGAACGTCACCCGCCCGGTCGTCAGGGTGCGGTGGAGCGCCTCGTCGTCCATCCAGCCGAGCATGAGCACCTCGCCGGTGTCGTGCTGCTGGACGATCGCGGCGACCAGTCCGGCGTCGTCGCGCTTGAGCCGCGCGGCGACCTCGGGGTCGAGCGCGGACGGGGTCGTGGTCTGCGGGCCGGTCGTGGAGTCGGGCACCCGAGAATCCTGCCAGACGCCGGGCCGCCGCCGGTCCCCCGTCTCGCCCGACCGGGCGTGACGTCGGTCGCCCGGCCAGGGCGGGTCAGCGGGTCTGGGAGACCCAGGCGTCGTGCATGCGGGCGTAGACCCCGCCCGCGCGGGCGAGGTCGTCGTGGTGGCCCACCTCGACGACGTGGCCGGCGTCGACGACGACGACCAGGTCGGCCGCCTCCGCCGTGGAGAGGCGGTGGGCGATCGTCAGCGTCGACCGGCCCGCGGTGAGCGACGCGAGCGCCCGCGCGATCCGGACCTCCGTCGCCGGGTCGACGGCGGACGTCGCCTCGTCGAGGACCAGCAGGTCCGCCTCGGCCAGGTACGCCCGCACGAGCGCGACGAGCTGCCGCTCGCCCGCGGAGAGGGACTCGCCACGCTGCCCGACCGAGGAGTCGAGCCCGTCCGGGAGGTCCGCGACCCAGTCGGTGAGGCCGAGCCGCTCGACGGCCGCCTCGATCCGGGCGCGACGCGCGGCCGCCGGCTCCTCCTCGGCGGCACCGCGGAGCCCGTAGGCGACGTTGTCGGCGAGCGTCCCGTCGAAGAGGAAGCCCTCCTGCGGCACGAGCACGACGCGCTCGCGCAGGGACGCGACCGACAGGTCCCGCAGGTCGGTGCCGTCCAGGAGGACGCGTCCGCCCGTCGGGTCCATGAGCCGCGTGACGAGCTTCGCGATCGTCGTCTTGCCCGAGCCGGTCGCGCCGACGACGGCGACCGACGCACGCGCCGGGAGGTCGAGGTCGACGCCGTGCAGCACCTCGGGCCCGTCGGGATAGGCGAACCGGACGTCCTCGAGACGCACGTGGGCCGGGCCGCGCGGGCTGCGCACGCCGTCGGCGCCCTTGTCGACGACCTCGACCGGCGTCTCGAGGACGGCGAGGACGCGGCGCCAGCCCGCCACCGCGTTCTGCAGCTCGTTGAGGATCTCCGTCGCCATCTGGACCGGGCCGGTGAAGAGCTGGACGAGGAACAGGAAGGCGAGGAGCTGGCCCACCGAGATGTCGCCCGCCACACCGAGCAGCGAGCCGACGACCACGACGACCGCGAGCACGAGGTTCGCCACGAGCACGCCGCTCGAGAAGACGACGGCGACCAGCTTCTGCGCCCGGACCATCGCGCGCCGGGTCGCGTCGACCGCGGCGTCGACCCGACGCGCCGTCCGCGCCCCGGCGCCGTACGCGCGGATGGTCTCCGCACCGACGACGGACTCCGAGATGGCGCCGAGCATCGCGCCGACCCGCGCGCGGACCTGGGTGTACGCGTCGTTGACCCGCGCCTGCGCGGGGCGCAGGACGACGAACAGCGGCACGAAGCACGCCCACACCACGAGCGTGAGCTGCCACGAGTAGACCGCCATGAGCACCGTCGCGACGCCGATCTGGAGCACCGAGACGAGCAGCATGATGCCGCCCCACTGCACGAACAGCGAGATCGTGTCGACGTCGCTCGTGACGCGCGAGACGAGCGACCCCCGTCGCTCGGAGTTCTGCGTGAGGACCGACAGGTCGTGCACGTGGCGGAACGCGCGCACGCGCAGCGCGGCGAGGCCGGCCTCCGTCGACCGGAACAGGCGCACGTTGACGAGGGCCGAGCACAGCCCGGCGAGGACGAGGATCCCGGCGGCCACGCCGACGAGCACCGCGACGCGCGTGGTGTCCGGACCGCCGTCGGCGAGCACGCCCGTGTCGATGGTCTGCTGCACGGTCACGGGCACGACGACCCGGCCCAGCGCGGCGGCGACGGCGAGTCCGAGGGTCACCCAGATGCCGGTGAGGATCTGCGGCGACACCTGCACGCCGCGACGCAGCGTCGCGAGGACGCCCAGGGAGCTCGCCGAGGCGATGCGCGCGTCGCCGGTGCGGACGTCCGCGGCACCGTCGTCGACGGCGGCACCCGGGTCCCGGCGGGACTTCCGCCCGGGTCGGGTGGTGGTGGTCCGGGTCATTCCTCCAGCGCCCCCGTCTCGACGTGCCGCACGACGTCGTCCTCCTCCGTCTCCTCCTGCCGCGCGAGGTCGTCCTCGCGGCGGCCCTCACGGACCTGCTCGTCCTCGCCCGCGTCGCGGACGGAGTCGTCCGTGGCGTCGGCGCGCTCGTGCTCGCGGCGCTCCGCCTCGCGCGCGTACGCGGTCGCGAGCTCGCGGTACCCGGGGTCGCGGGCGAGCAGCTCGTCGTGCGTGCCGACGTCCACCACCCGCCCGGACTCCACGTGCACGACGACGTCCGCGAGCGCGACGCTCGACATGCGGTAGGCGACCATGACGACCGTCGGGCGGTCGTCGCCGCCCCGCGCGACGCCCGCGAGGATCTCCTGCTCGACCCGTGGGTCGACGGCCGAGGTCGCGTCGTCGAGGACGAGCAGGCGCGGCCGCCGGACGAGCGCCCGCGCGATCGCGAGACGCTGGCGCTGGCCACCGGACAGGTTGGCCCCCCGCTCCCCGAGCGGGGCGTCGAGACCCTCCGGGAGCCGCTCGACGACGTCGTCCACGCGCGCGAGGCGCAGCGCCGCCCAGACCTCCGCGTCGTCCGGGCCGGGGTCGCCCTCGTCGACGAGCGTGACGTTGGCGCGCACCGTGTCCTCGAACACGAAGGCCTGCTGCGCGACGAGGGCGACCTGCGTCGTGAGGTCCGCCTCGCGCACGTCCCGCACGTCGGTGCCGTCGAGGAGCACGCGCCCGCGCGTCGGGTCCGAGAGCCGCGCGAGGAGCGAGACGAGCGTCGTCTTGCCGGCACCCGTCGGGCCGACGACGGCGACCGTCGTCCCCGGCGCGACGGTCAGGTCCACGCCGTCGAGCAGCGTGAGCTCGCGGCCGCCCGCCCGGACGTCGACCCCGACGCCCTCGAGCCGCACGCCCAGCCCGGCACCGGACCCGGTCAGGGCCGTGGTCCCGGGGCGCAGCACGCCGCCCGCGTCGACGACGCGGCTGATGCGCTCGTACCCGACGAGCGCGCGCGGGAGCTCGCCGAGGACCCAGCCGAACGCGCGGACCGGCACGGCCATCACGGTCAGCAGGTACGCGGCGGTGATGATGTCGCCCGGCGCGACGTCGCCCGCGGTGAGGCGCACCGTCCCCACGCCGAGCACGAGGAGCGTGCCGAGCGACGGCAGGAGCTCGATGACGGGGTCGAAGAACGCCCGCACGACGCCGACCCGCACGTTCGCGGCGCGCAGCTCGTCGGTGCGCTCGGCGAAGCGGCGCTCCTCGCGGTCCGCGGTGCCGAGCGACGTGACGAGGAGCGCGGCCTCGAAGCTCTCGTGCGCGACGTCCGAGACCTCGGCGCGCAGCTGCTGCGCCCGCGTGATGGCCGGCGACATGTAGCGCTGGAACACGATGTTCACGGCGACGGCGACGGGGATGACGACGAGCGCCGCGCACGCGAGCCAGACGTCCACCCGGAAGAGCATCACCGCGGCGACGCCGATCATGACGACGACGCCCAGCGCGAACGGCAGCGGGTTGAAGACGCCCGTCGCGGCCTCGACGTCGGAGTTCGCGTTCGAGAGCAGCTGCCCGGCCGGGTGCGAGCGGTGCCACGACATCGGCAGGCGCAGGTACTGGCGGGTCACCGCGGTGCGGTGGCGCGCCTGCAGCGCGGCGTACCCGTTGCCCGCGAAGATGCGCCGCGCGGCGACGCTCACCGCGAGCGAGAGCGCGATGCCGGCCAGCACGAGGCCCGCGACCCAGATGCGGCTCCGTGCGGCCGCGTCGCCGGCGAGCGCGGGCACCACGACCTCGTCGGTGACCCTGCCGACCGCGCTGCTCACGGCGACGGTCAGCGCGCCGAACAGCGCGGAGGACCCGATCGCCAGCACGTACGTGCGCGGCTCGTCGCGGATGCCGCGCCCCATGAGCGCGAGCGAGCGGCGGACGCGGGAGCCGGTGAGGGCGTGCGGCCGCCGGACCGACGGCTCGGCGGGGAGCCGGTCGCGGGGCTGGTCGTGCCGGGCGGCGGTGGCCGGCGGGTCGGTCGGGGCGGGCGGGGCGTCGGCGCCGGTGGGGCGCGTCCTGCTGCCGGGCACGGGACGGTCCTCGTCTTTCGTTCAGGGGGTGGCCCGATCCTCTCACGGGCTCCCGACACCGCCGCCGGGCGTCCGCGCCGGTCAGCGCACCTGCACGCCCTGCGCCCGCATCGCGTCCTTCACCTGGCCGACGGTGAGGGCGCCGAAGTGGAAGACGCTCGCGGCGAGCACCGCGTCCGCCCCGGCGCGCGCCGCCGCCACGAAGTGCTCGGGCGTGCCCGCGCCGCCGCTCGCGATCAGGGGCACCCGCACCTCGGAGCGCACCGCGGCGAGCATCTCGAGGTCGAACCCGGCGGTCGTGCCGTCCGCGTCCATCGAGTTGAGCAGGATCTCCCCGGCGCCCAGCCCCGCGGCGCGGGACGCCCACTCCACGGCGTCGATCCCCGTGCCGCGCCGCCCGCCGTGGGTCGTCACCTCGTAGCCGGACTCCGTCCGCACGTCGCCGGTCGTGCGGCGCGCGTCCACCGAGAGCACGAGCACCTGGCTCCCGAAGCGGTCCGCGATCTCCGCGATGAGCTCCGGGCGGGCGATCGCCGCCGTGTTCACGCCGACCTTGTCCGCGCCCGCACGCAGGAGGCGGTCCACGTCGTCCGCCGAACGGACCCCGCCACCGACCGTGAGCGGGACGAAGACCTGCTCGGCGGTGCGGCGCACGACGTCGTACGTCGTCTCCCGGTTGCCGGACGACGCGGAGACGTCGAGGAACGTCAGCTCGTCGGCACCCTCCGTGTCGTAGCGGGCGGCGAGCTCGACGGGGTCACCCGCGTCCCGCAGGTTCTCGAAGTTCACGCCCTTGACGACGCGTCCCGCGTCGACGTCGAGGCACGGGATCACGCGGATCGCGACGGTCATGGGGACTCTCCTCGGTCGGCCGGCGCTCCGCCGGTCGTGTCGGTGCCGGTCGTGTCGGTGCCGGTCGTGTCGGTGCCGGTCGTGTCGGTGCCGGTCGTGGTGCCGGTCGTGTCGTCGGCCGTGCCGGTGCCGCCCTCGCCGTCGGGCGTGCTCCCCTCGGTCACGGGGAACTGGGCGTCGAGGATGTCGACGACGTAGACCAACGTCTCGCCGGCCAGCGGGTTGGCGGTCGCGCCGTAGGCGAGGTCGGGCGGCACGACGAGGAGCACCTGGCTCCCCACCGACTGCTCGAGGAGCCCCTGCTCCCAGCCCTCGATGACCTCGCCGATGCCGATCATCACCGACAGGGGCGCGGTCCCCTCCGTCCACGTCGAGTCGAAGACCTCGCCGTCGGACCAGCGCACGCCCGTGTACCGGACGGTGACCACCTGACCGACCTCGACCTGACGGCCGTCGCCGCGGACGAGCGGCTGCACCACGAGGCCTGCGGGCGCCGCCGCCTCCGACGGGACGGCGACGCTCGGCGCGCCCTCCGCGTCGAGCGTGACGGTGGGCAGCCCGTCGATCGGCTCGACCGCCTCCCCGGACGCGCGCGTCGGCAGGACGTCGACGACCAGGGCGACGGGGACGCCGTCGTCCACCTCGAGGCGCAGGAGGCGCGCCCCCACGCGCTGCCCGCGCAGGAGGTCGCGCAGCTCGCGGCCGACCGACTCGTCGGTCAGGGTGCGCCAGCGCGGCGCGTCCGTGTACGTGTTCTGCAGGACGGTGCCGTCGCGCAGGTCCTCCGCGTAGAGGTTGAGCAGCAGCGGCCCGCCGTCCACGAGCTCGGCGCCGGCGCCCGGCCACACCACCTCGGACGACGCGTCGGGCACGTCGAGCGGCGCGCGGTACTCGAGCGCCGGGGGCGCGCCGGACGAGCCGGCGACCGTGAGGTCGGTGTTGAGCGGCGTCTCCGTCGCGTCCTCGGGCTCCGTGCACGCACCGAGCACGACGGCGGCGAGGAGCGCCACGAGCAGCACGAGCACGGCCCGGGACGCGGGCGCACGACGAGCGCGCCGGACGCCCGGAGGGCGCCCGGCCGCGAGGGCCAGGTTCGTCACATCACGTCCTGCATCACATCGACTCGATGAGGCGCTCCACGCGCTCGTCGACGTTCCGGAACGGGTCCTTGCACAGCACGGTGCGCTGCGCCTGGTCGTTGAGCTTGAGGTGCACCCAGTCCACCGTGTAGTCGCGGCGGGCCTCCTGGGCGGCGCGCACGAAGTCGCCGCGCAGCTTGGCTCGCGTGGTCTGCGGGGGCACGGCCGTCGACTCGAACACCTCGAGGTCGGTGGTGACCCGCTCGACCATGCCGCGCGCCGCGAGCAGGTTGTACAGCCCCTCGGTGCGCGAGATGTCGTGGTAGGCGAGGTCGAGGCGCGCGATCCGCGGGTCGTCGAGCTCGAGACCGTGCTTGGCCTGGTAGCGCTGGATCAGGCGGTACTTGATGACCCAGTCCAGCTCCCGGTCGACGAGCGAGAGGTCGCCCGTCTCGAGGGCGCGCAGCCCGCGCTCCCACAGGTCGAGCACCTGCTTGACGACCGGCGTCGGCGAGACGTCCTGCTCGACGAACTCGCGCACCCGCTGGAGGTACTCCCCCTGGAGGTCGATCGCGGTGACCGTCCGGCCGCTCGCCAGCTGGACGGGGTGCTTGCCCGTCATGTCGTGGCTGATCTCGCGGATCGACCGGATGGGGTTCTCGAGCGCCAGGTCCCGCATCGGGACCCCCGCCTCCACCATCCGCAGGATGAGGTCGGTCGAGCCGACCTTGAGCATGGTCGTCGTCTCCGCCATCGAGGAGTCGCCGACGATGACGTGCAGGCGGCGGTAGCTCTCGGCGTCGGCGTGCGGCTCGTCGCGCGTGTTGATGATCGGGCGCGACCTGGTCGTCGCGCTCGACACCGCCTCCCAGATGTGGTCGGCGCGCTGGGACAGGCAGTACACGGCACCGCGCGGAGTCGCGAGGACCTTGCCGGCGCCCGTGAGGACCTGGCGCGTGATGAGGAACGGCACGAGGACGTCCGACAGGCGAGCGAAGTCGCCCTGCCGTCGCACGAGGTAGTTCTCGTGGCAGCCGTACGAGTTGCCCGCCGAGTCGGTGTTGTTCTTGAACAGGTGGATCCGGCCGGGCAGGCCCTCGTGCTCGAGCCGCTGCTGCGCGTCCGCGACGAGGCCCTCGAGGATCCGCTCGCCGCCGCGGTCGTACGCGACGAGCTGGCGGACGTCGTCGCACTCGGCCGTCGCGTACTCGGGG
Organism: Cellulosimicrobium sp. EB106-03-01-XG111; assembly: GCF_058792115.1. NCBI lineage: Bacteria > Bacillati > Actinomycetota > Actinomycetes > Micrococcales > Promicromonosporaceae > Cellulosimicrobium > Cellulosimicrobium sp. EB106-03-01-XG111. The sequence goes on along the minus strand of NZ_JBYTEQ010000022.1, from coordinate 75,741 downwards.
TGCGAGCCGACGTCGAGGTACAGCCGGGAGCCGTTGCGCAGGAACACGTTCGACGAGCGGCCCCAGGCGACCACCTTGCGGAACAGGTACCGGGCGACCTCGTCCGCCGAGAGCCCGCGCCCGTCGTCGGACGCGCACGTCACGCCGTACTCGGTCTCCAGCCCGAAGATCCTGCGGTCCATGCGGCGCTACCCCTCGTCCGTCGGGCCGGCGCCCGTCGCGTCGTCGGGCGCACCCTCGGCGGGCCCGTCGGTGGCGCTCGCCGCGTCGTCTCCGTCAGCATCAGCGTCAGCGAGGAGGCCCTCGAGGACGGCGCCCGTGAGCCGGCGGAACGCGCGCCGGGGTCGCGTGCGGTCGAGGACGGCCACCTCGAGCTGCGCGGCCGGGATGGTGCGCGTCTCGTCCCTGTCGCCGCCGGACGCGAGCGCGTGCACCGCCAGGCGCAGCACCTCGGCGAGGCCGAGACCGGGCCGCCACGCGTCCTCGAGCACCCGGCCGAGCTGGTCGGCCTGGCCGCCCATGACGACCACGCCCTGCTCGTCGGCGACCGAGCCGTCGTAGGAGATCCGGTAGAGCTGGTCCTGCTCCGCCGTGCGACCGACCTCCGCGACGACGAGCTCGACCTCGAGCGGCTTCGACTCCGTGGTGAACACCGTGCCGAGCGTCTGGGCGTACGCGTTCGCCAGGCCGCGCGCGTTGACGTCCGTCCGGTCGTAGGAGTAGCCGCGCAGGTCTGCGTACCGCACCCCGGCGACGCGCAGGTTCTCGAACTCGTTGTACTTGCCCACCGCGGCGAACGCGATGCGGTCGTAGATCTCCGAGATCTTGTGCAGGGCGCGCGACGGGTTCTCCGTCGCGAAGGCGATGCCGTCCTCGTACGCGAGGACCACGACGGACCGGCCGCGCGCGATGCCCTTGCGCGCGAAGTCCGCCCGGTCCTTCATCAGCTGCTCGGGCGAGACGTAGAAGGGCATGTTCACGCGTCGTCACCTCCGGTCGGGTGGTCCTGCGGGAGGTCGTGCGGGACGGCCTCGGCGTTCGTCACCGGGGGGCGGCCGCGCTCCACGCCCGCCCCGGAGCGCTCCGCCACGATCTGCTCGACGACCGCCGCGAGCTCGTCGTCGGGCACGCGCTCGTAGCCGTCGGCCGTCACGACCGCGACCACCGGCCAGATCCGGCGGACCGGGTCCGGGCCGCCCGTGGCCGAGTCGTCGTCCGCCGCGTCGTAGAGCGCCTCGACCGCGACGCGCACGGAGGCCGCCCGGTCGAGACCCGTGCGCCACAGCTTCTTCAGGGAGCCGCGCGCGAAGACCGAGCCCGACCCCACCGAGTGGTACGCCCGCTCCTCGTACCGGCCGCCCGTGACGTCGTACGAGAAGATCCGGCCGGCGCCGCGATCGAGGTCGAACCCCGCGAAGAGGGGCACGACCGCGAGGCCCTGCATGGCGAGGCCGAGGTTCTGCCGGATCATCGTCGACAGGCGGTTGGCCTTGCCGTCGAGCGAGAGCAGCGCGCCCTCGATCTTCTCGTAGTGCTCGAGCTCGAGCTGGAACAGCCGCACGAGCTCGACGGCGATGCCCGCCGTCCCGGCGATGCCCACGGCCGAGTACTCGTCGGCCGGGAAGACCTTCTCGATCTCGCGGTTCGCGATCATCGAGCCCATCGTCGCGCGACGGTCCCCCGCCATGACGACGCCCGCGCCCACGCCCTCGGCGCCGAACGTCAGCGCCACGATCGTGGTGGCGTGCGGCGCGTCGGGCATCGTGCCGGACGCCGCGTGCCCGGCCGTGCGGTGCGACGGCAGCAGGTCGGGGGCGTGCCCGGACAGGAAGTCCAGGAAGGACGACGACCCGGGGGTCGTGAACGCGTCGGGCAGGCGCCCGGGCTGGTCCGTGCTCATCGGGTTGCCGTCACCCTTCCTACTCGCCGCCCTTCTGCACGAAGCCCCGGACGAAGGACTCCGCGTTCGTCTCCAGGACCTCGTCGATCTCCTCGAGGAGCGCGTCCACCTCCGCGTCGCGCGACTGCGCCTGCGGGGCGACCGGGGTCGCCGGGGCCTCGGGCTCGTCGTCAGGACGCCGGTCCTCGTGCGACGCGTGCGTGCGTTCGGTACCCGCCATGGCTGCCTCCTCGTCCGTCGGCCGGCCTCGCGCCGACGCTCTGTCCGTTCCAACCCCGTCCGGGCTCGCGCCCTTCCCGGCCCTGCTCGCACGCGGCGCCCGTTCCACGGAGGGCGGGCGCCGTCGTGCGTCCAGCCTAGTCGCCGCCGGTCACGACGGGCCTGCGAGACCCGCCAGCAGCGCGGCCGCGTCCGGGCTCGCGTCGAGGAGCGCGCCGATGTGGGCGCGCGTCCCGCGCAGCGGGTCCATCATCGGGACGCGCTGGAGCGAGGGCGCGCCCGGCACGTCGAAGATCACGGAGTCCCAGCTGGCCGCGGAGACCTGGTCGCCGTAACGCGCCATGACCTCGCCGCGGAAGAACGCGCGCGTGTCCTCGGGCGCGTGGTGCACCGCCGCGCCGACCTCGCGCTCGGTGACCACCCGGTCCACGGCGTCCGCGGCGAGCAGACGGTGGTAGATGCCGCGGTCGGGCCGCACGTCGGACCACTGCAGGTCCATGGCCGCGAGGCGCGAGTGGCCCCAGTCGAGACCGTCGCGCTCCCGCAGACGGTCGAGCAGCCGGAGCTTCGCGACCCACTCGACGTCGCGCACGCACGCGTCGCGGTTGGTCGCGAGGCGGTCGAGCACCGAGCGCCACCGCGAGAGCACGTCGCGCGTCGGGGCGTCGACCCCGTCCGGCCCGGCGAGGCGCTCGGCCGCGTCGACCGCCACCTCCAGGTACTCGCGCTGGACCTCGAGCGCCGTCAGCTCGCGCCCGTCCGCGAGCGCGAGGCGCCGCGTCAGGTCGAGGTCGCGGCTCACGCGCTGGACGTCCGCGACCGGGTCCGCGAGTCGCAGCCCGGCCAGGCGGGCGCGCACGTCCTGCCCGAGCTCCTCCAGGTGCTCGACGGCGAAGAGCACGAGCGACGTCGTGCCCGTCTTGAGGTACGTCGCCGTCTCGAACATGTTCGCGTCGCCGATGATGAGGTGCAGGCGGCGCCAGCGCTGCCGGTCCGCGTGCGGCTCGTCGCGCGTGTTGACGATGGGCCGGCGCAGCGTCGTCTCCAGCCCGACCTCCGCCTCGACGTAGTCCGCGCGCTGGGAGATCTGGAACCCGTGCTCCTCGCCCGCCGGGCCGAGCCCCACGCGTCCCGAGCCGGCGAACACCTGCCGCGTCACGAGGAACGGCGTGAGCATCTCGACGAGGACGCCGAACGGCACCTCGCGGTCGACGAGGAAGTTCTCGTGGGTGCCGTAGCTCGCGCCCTTGCCGTCCACGTTGTTCTTGTAGAGCACGACGCCGCCGCCCGGCACCTGGGCCAGCTCGCGCGACGCGGCGAGCATGACCCGCTCCCCCGCCACGTCCCAGCACACGACGTCGTGCGGCACCGTGACCTCGGGCGAGGAGTACTCGGGGTGCGCGTGGTCGACGTAGAGCCGGGCGCCGTTCGTGAGGATGACGTTCGCCGCGCTCGGGTCGTCGTACTCCTCCGTGGTCGGGCGCGCGACCTCCTGCAGCGAGGCCTCGGCGGCGCCGCCCTCCGCGGCCCGACCGACCGGGCCCGACGGCGCGGGCCGCGACGGGTCGTCCGTGAGGAGGGACGGGTGCGCCGACGCGCGCGGCACGTGGAACCCTCGTGCGTCCTGCAGCGGGTCCTCGTCGTCGTAGTCCCAGCGCGCCCGGCCCCGGGCGCCGTCGCTGCGCGCGGCGAGCGCTCGGTACGTGGTAACGACCTGGCTCGACATCAGCATCGGGTTCGCCATCGGCTTCCCCGGCTGCAGGACGCCGTACTCCGTCTCGATCCCCATGACCCGTCGTACGCTCACGCGCTCACCCTATGTCGGCCCCCCGACGCCGCGCCGCGCTGTCCACGGGCGTGCCGACCGCGCCCTGCTACAGGTACTGCCCGGTGTTCGTGACCGTGTCGATGGTGCGCGGCGAGCCGCCCTCGCCCTTCTTCTGGACGATCGTGCGGATGAAGACGATGCGCTCGCCCTTCTTCCCGCTGATCCGCGCCCAGTCGTCCGGGTTCGTGGTGTTCGGCAGGTCCTCGTTCTCCTTGAACTCGTCGACGCACGCCGCGAGCAGGTGGTCGACGCGGATGCCGCGCTGCCCCGTGGCGAGGAGGTCCTTGATCGCGGACTTCTTCGCCCGGTCCACGACGTTCTGGATCATCGCGCCCGAGTTGAAGTCCTTGAAGTACAGGATCTCCTTGTCGCCGCTCGCGTAGGTGACCTCGAGGAACTGGTTCTCCTCCTCCTCGGAGTACATGCGCTCCACGACCGAGCGGATCATCGCGTCGAGGGCCGCACGCTGGTTCCCGCCGTGCTCGGCGAGGTCGGCCGCATGGATCGGCAGGTCCTCCGTGAGGTACTTGGCGAAGATCTCCTTCGCGCCCTCGGCGTCGGGCCGCTCGATCTTGATCTTCACGTCGAGGCGCCCCGGCCGCAGGATCGCGGGGTCGATCATGTCCTCGCGGTTCGACGCCCCGATGACGATGACGTTGTCCAGCCGCTCGACGCCGTCGATCTCGGCGAGGAGCTGCGGGACGATCGTCGTCTCGACGTCGGACGACAGACCCGTGCCGCGGGTGCGGAACAGCGACTCCATCTCGTCGAAGAAGACGACGACGGGCGTCCCCTGCGAGGCCTTCTCCCGCGCGCGGGCGAAGATCAACCGGATGTGCCGCTCGGTCTCGCCCACGTACTTGTTGAGCAGCTCGGGGCCCTTGACGTTGAGGAAGTAGCTGCGGGCGGCGCCCGAGCCGTCCGCGACCTGCTCGCCCCGCGCCCGCGCCACGGTGTGCGCGAGCGAGTTGGCGACGGCCTTGGCGATGAGCGTCTTGCCGCACCCGGGCGGCCCGTACAGCAGCACGCCCTTGGGCGGGTGCAGACCGTGCTCGCGGAAGAGGTCGGGGTGCGTGAAGGGCAGCTCGACGGCGTCGCGGATCTGCTCGATCTGCGGGCCGAGGCCACCGATGTCCTCGTACTCGATGTCCGGGACCTCTTCGAGGACGAGCTCCTCGACCTCGGACTTCGGGATGACCTCGAACACGAAGCCGCTGCGCGTGTCGATCGTGAGCGAGTCCCCGACGCGGAGCGCCGTGCGCGCGACCGAGCCGGCGAGCCGCACGACCCGCTCCTCGTCGGCGCGACCGACGACGAGCACGCGCTCGGCGTCGAGGATCTCCTTGACCGTGACGATCTCGCCCGTGCGCTCGTAGCCGCCCGCGGCGACGACGGTCATCGCCTCGTTGAGCTTGACCTCCTGGCCCGGGCGCAGCCGCTGGACGTCGAGGCTGGGGCTCGCGCCGACGTGCATCTTGCGCCCCGCCGCGGAGACGTCGACCGACCCGTCCGGGTGCGCGGCGAGGAACACCGCGTACGTCCCCGGGGGCTTGGCGAGGTCGTCGATCTGCCGCTTGAGGTCGAGGATCTGGTCCCGGGCCGCGCGCAGCGCCTCCGCGAGCCGCTCGTTCTTCGCGGAGAGCAGCGCGAGCTCGCGCGCGCTGCTCTGCGGGGCCTCGTCGCTACGGCCGAATGTCTCGCTCATCGGGTGTCCCTCTCGCCGCCGGCTCGCCCGACCACGAGTGGACGGCGGACGACGGGCCACGCGAGGCGCCCGTGCCGACCATCGTCCGGCGGTCGGGTGTAGACCTTAGGCACAAGTCTGGCCCGTGCACACGGACGACACCCAGGGTGAGACGGCGGCGTCCCGATCGTTACCGGACCGTCACGCGCCCGACACGTCGGGCGCCTCGCCTGCCTCGTCCGCGACCCGCTGCACGCCGTGATCCGCGACGCCGTCCACGTCCGGCCCGGCGCCCGGGCCGGTCGCCTGCTCGGGGCCCTGGCCGACGTCGCGCCGCACGCGCCGGATCTTCTTCTCGGAGACCGGCCGCTCGCCCAGCTCCTCGGGCGACCACTGCTCGGCGTCGGTCGGGTACGCGCCCTTGGCGGGGCGCCGCTTGCGCTCGGGCGGCGCGACGCCGTCCGCGAGGCGCCGTGCGGTGAGCAGGAACCCGGTGTGCCCGATCATGCGGTGCTGCGGCCGCACGGCGAGGCCCTCGAGGTGCCAGCCGCGCACCATCGACTCCCACGCGACGGGCTCCGCGTAGCGGCCGTCGGCCCGCAGGTCCTCCGCGAGGCGCGAGAGCTGGGTCGTCGTGGCGACGTAGCAGACGAGGACGCCGCCGGGCACGAGCGCGCGGGCGACGACGTCGAGGTTCTCCCAGGGCGCGAGCATGTCGAGCACGACGCGGTCCACCGTGCCGTCCTCGGCGACCGTCGGGAGCACGTCGGCGAGGTCGCCGACGGACAGCGTCCAGGCCGGGTGCGCACCGCCGAAGAACGTCTCGACGTTGCCGCGCGCGATCGCGGCGAAGTCCTCGCGCCGCTCGATCGAGTGCAGCTCGCCCGCGTCGCCGACGGCGCGCAGGAGCGACATCGTCAGCGCGCCGGAGCCCACGCCCGCCTCGACGACGCGCGCGCCCGGGAAGATGTCCGCCATCGCGACGATCTGGCCGGCGTCCTTCGGGTAGACGACCGCGGCGCCGCGGGGCATCGAGAGCACGTAGTCCGCGAGGAGCGGGCGCATCGCGAGGTACTCGATCTCGGCGGTGTTGCGCACGACGCTGCCCTCGGGGCGGCCGATGAGGTCGTCGTGCCGCAGGTAGCCCTTGTGCGTGTGGAACGTCGCACCCGGCGCGAGCGTGATGGTGTGCAGACGCCCCCGCGGGTCCGTGAGCTGGACCTTGTCGCCCACGCGCAGCGGGCCGCGGCGCTCGTCCGCGCCCGTCGCGCCGGGGCGGTCGGACGCGCCGTGCGCGGGGGCGGCTGCGCCGTCCCCACCGGGCTGCGGGGTCGGGTGGCCGGGCGTGGTGGCGGGCTCGGAGGTCACGGGCGACCATCCTACGGGCCGCCCGCCCCGCACCCGACGCCGGTCGGTCGCGCCCGCGGACGACCCGGCGGTCACCGCCCGCGCCGGGCGTCTCGCAGCGCGGCGACGACCCGGGCGACCTCGAGCGCGCCGACGACGCGGCCGCCGTCGGTCACGACGACGACCGCCGCGTCCCGCCCGACGCGCGAGAGCTCGGCGAGCATGTCCTGCCCCTCGCGGTGGGCGTCGATCGTCGCGTCGCCGGGCAGGGGCACGGCGACGGCGCCCACCGGGGTCGTCTCGGCGGCGTCGGGCGGCACGGCCGCGGCCGCGGCCGGGTCCACGTACCCGAGGGGGCGACCGGTCCCGTCCACGAGCACGGCGACCACGTGCGGTCCGCCCGCGAGCGCCACCGCGCGCCCGACCGCGCCGACCGTCGCCGTGGACGGCACCGCGACCGCGGGCCGCGCGAGGCTGCGGACGGTCAGCCCGGACACGGCTTCCCGGGTGCGGCCGACGGAGATGGCCTGCCCCGCGCCGCTCCACAGGAACGCTCCGATGAGCGCCGCCCACGCGACGGTCCACAGGTCCGGCCGCCCGCCGTAGGACAGCGGCCACACGAGCGCCCACGCGACGACCCCGACGGCGACGGCGCGCCCGACCCAGCCGGCCGCGACCGTCCCCTTCGTCCGCGACCCGGTCGCGGCCCACACGGCGGACTCGAGGATCTGGCCGCCGTCGAGCGGGAGGCCCGGCAGGAGGTTGAAGAACCCCACGAAGGCGTTGGAGAACGCGCCCGCGTACAGCAGGAGCGCGGGCACGGAGAACGTCGGCTGCGCCTGGAACGTCACCCAGAACACGACCGCGAGCGCCAGGTTGGTCAGCGGGCCGACGACCGAGATGAGGAAGCCGTCGAGCGGGCGCGCCGACGTCCCGGAGTAAGCCGTGTGGCCGCCCCAGAGCGTCACCGCGAGCTCGGTCACGTGCTGGCCGCGGGCGCGCGCGACGAGCGCGTGCGCGACCTCGTGCAGGAAGACGGACGCGAACAGCAGCAGCACGAACGCGAACGACACGAGGTAGATCTCGGGGCCGAGGTGCGGGGCGAGCCGCTGCACCGTCGGCGCGAAGAGGACCGTGAGGATCGCCGCGGCGAGGAACCAGGACGGCGTGAGGATCACCGGTGCGCCGACGACCCGGCCAATCACCCAGCCCTTCGTGCGCGGGCCTGCCGGTGCGGGCGTGCGGGGTGCTCGAGGTTGGGGTCCGTCCACCCTGGAAGCCTATGCGCTCGGCGGGCACGGCCCGACGCCGTCGGGCGGCGGTCGGCACGGACAGGGGACGCCTCAGGCGGCGTCGTCCTCCATGAGGTCGACGACGTCGCCCGCGACGAGCCGCGACAGGAGCGCGACGTCGACGAGCTCGAGCGACGGCGTCCGGCTCAGGCCGGGTGCCGGGAGCACCGGGACGACCGCCTCGACGCCGAGCGTCGCGGCCCCCGCGGCGCGGGCCGAGGCGATGCCCGCGGGCGAGTCCTCGATCGCCACGCAGCGCGTGACGTCGACGCCGAGGCGCTGCGCCGCGAGGAGGTAGGGCTCCGGGTCGGGCTTGCCGCGCTCGACCTCGTCGCCGCAGACCAGCACCTGGAACGCGTCCGGCGGCGCCATCTCGGCGACGGGCTGGGCGAGCTCCCGGTAGGACATCGTGACGAGCGCGCACGGCACGCCCGCCTCGCGCAGCGCCGAGAGGAGCTCGCGCGCGCCGGGCTGCCACGGGACCTCGACGCGCACCTGCTCGATCACGCGGCCGATGAGGAACGCGACGATCTCGTCGATCGGCAGGTCGACGCCGCCGCGCTCGCGCAGGATACGGGCCGACTCGCGCAGCGGGTTCCCGACGAGCGACATCGCGTCCTCGTGCGTCCACGTGCCGCCGTGCGCGGCGACGAGCTCGTGCTCCGCCGCGATCCAGTAGGGCTCGGTGTCGACGAGCGTCCCGTCCATGTCCCACAGGACGGCGGCGGGCAGCGCCGCGCTCCCGGACGGCTCCACAGAGGGCTGACCTGCGGAAGTACTGGCGGAACGAGAGGACAAAGCGGTCTCCATCGGTGGTCGTGCAACGAGCCCTGCAACGTCCGACCCTAACCGCACTGCGCCGGGGAGAAGGGCCGGGAGCGGCCCGGCTCGCATGGGAGCCAGCGGTATGTCACAGATCCATGACAACGCGCCCTGTCACAGAACTATGACCTCTGAGCGTGTCACGGTACCGTGACCTTATGGGGAGCATCGCGAACGAGATCCAACTGGGTGCCGCGCTGCGCGAGCGTCGCGAGCGCGCCGGACTCACCCAAGGCCACCTCGCGGAGCGCGCCGGCGTCTCGCGTGCCTTCCTCATCGACCTCGAGCGCGGCCGACGCCCGCGCGCAGAGCTGGGCCGCGTGCTGTCCGTCATGCGTGCCCTGGACGCGGCCATCACGCTCGTCGACGCCGAGCGCCGCGACGCCGAGGACGCGCTCGCCGACCTGCTGGGGGACCTGTGAAGCTCGCGTTCGCGCTGTACGGCCGGGTCGCCGGCACCATCGAGCGCGACGGCGGTGCTGTCACCCTGCGCTACGCACCGGACTACCTCGACCTGCCCGACCCCACCCCGCTGTCGCTGTCGATGCCGGTCAGCACCACGACGTACCGCTCCCGCCCCGTCGAGGCCTACCTGCGCGGCCTGCTGCCCGACCACGAAGAGGTCCGCGACCGCTGGGCCAGAAAGGCCGGCGTGCGCCCGGGCGACACCCTCGGACTGATCGCCCACGTCGGCATGGACGTCTCCGGCGGCGCGATCTTCGCCCCCGCGGACGAGATCACCGACGCTCTGGCACGGCCGGGCACCCTGGAGCCTGCGGCGGACTCCGACATCGCGGAGCGCCTCCGGCGGGTGCGTCAGGACGACGCCGCGTGGCACGCGGACGAGGACGCCGAGCACTGGAGCCTGGCCGGCGCGCAATCGAAGTTCACGCTCGCCCGCAGCGAGGCGGGCTGGGCGTTCGCCGAGGGCAGCGCACCGTCGACCCACATCGTCAAGCCCGGCATCGACCGCATCCGCGCGCAGGCGCTGTCCGAGCACGTCAGCATGCGCGCACTGGCCATCGCGGGCCTGCCGGTCGCCGAGACGCAGTACCTCACGTTCGAGGACCAGGACGCGATCGTGGTGACGCGGTTCGACCGCCGTGCGGCGCGGTCGGGTGCGATCGCGCGCGTGCACCAAGAGGATCTGGTCCAGGCCTTCTCGCTGGATCCGAAGCGCAAGTACGAGTCCGACAGGGGTCCGGGGGTGCAGGCCATCTCCGACCTGCTGCGTGGGTCGGCCGGCCCGGCCTCCGTCGAGCGGTTCGCCCGCGCGGTGATCGCCAACCAGATCCTCGGCGCGCCGGACGCGCACGGCAAGAACTACGGCGTGCTGCTGGTCGGCTCGAGCGCCAGCCTCACGCCGTTGTACGACGTGGCCACCGGCCTGGTGCCGGACGCCGCCGGGCGGCTGCGCTACTCCAAGGGCGCTATGTCGATCGGCGGCGAGCGCCGGTTCGGCGACGTCGAGCGGGGTCACTGGGAGAAGTTCGCGCGCGCCGTCGGCCTGCCCGCCGACCAGGTCGTCGACTGGGTCGACGAGCTCGCCACGACCATCCCGGCCGCCTTCGAGCAGGCGGCCGAGGCGGTGGACGCGCCCGACGCCGACTTCCTGGCAGGCGTCGTCGCTCAGAACATCGCCGCGGTCGCTCGGCAGACCCGCGAAGGCCTACGGTCCACCCGGCGTACCGGCGGGCGGATCGTCACGCCTTTCATGGCGACGCTCCCCGGGCAGGGGCGGGCGACCGGCCTGCGCGGTGGGGGCGCGCCGTCCGACGTCGAGGTCAGGGCGTCCGACGCCGACGACGAGCAGTGGGACAGCCTCGGCACCCCCTGACGCGGCGCTGCGCGACAGCGGACGTTCGACCCCGACAGGCGATTCTCTGGCACCCGGATGGACGCTGCGCCCTGCCCGTACCTACGCCGGGCGCGAACCCGCCCCGACGCCGTCGGGCCCGGCCGCATAGGCTGGGGTGATGACCGAGAACGCGACCGAGGGCACCCGCCAGACCGTGATGATCGCGGCGTTCGAGGGCTGGAACGACGCCGGGAGCGCCGCCACGGCCGCCCTGCAGCACCTGCACGAGGTGTGGGGCGCCGAGGACGTCGACGAGCTGGACCCGGAGGAGTACCACGACTTCCAGGTGAACCGCCCGGTCGTCACGACGGACGACGACGGGCGCCGCGAGATCACGTGGCCCACGACGACGATCGCGTCGGCGGTCCTCTCGCCGACGGGTCGGCGCGTGGTGCTCGTGCACGGCATCGAGCCGTCCATGCGCTGGCGCCGGTACTGCCGCGAGCTGCTCGACATCGCGGAGGAGCACGACGTGCGCACGGTCGTCACCCTCGGGGCGCTGCTCGCGGACGTGCCGCACACGCGGCCGATCCCCATGACGGCGACGTCGGAGAGCGTGGGCCTGCAGGCCGTGCTCGACGTCGAGCCCAGCACGTACGAGGGCCCGACGGGCATCGTCGGCGTGCTCCAGCACGCCGCGGCGGAGCGTGGGATGCAGTCGGTGTCGCTCTGGGCGGCCGTGCCGCACTACGTGGCGCACCCGCCGTCGCCCAAGGCGACGCTCGCGATCCTCGCGCGCATCGAGGAGCTGCTGTCCGAGCCGATCCCGCTGGGCGACCTGCCGGAGGACGCCGAGGCGTGGCAGCACGGCGTCGACGAGCTCGCGGCGGAGGACGCCGAGATCGCGGAGTACGTCCAGCAGCTCGAGGAGGCGAAGGACACCGCGGAGCTCCCCGAGGCGAGCGGCGAGGCCATCGCGCGCGAGTTCGAGCGCTACCTGCGCCGCCGCGACCGGGGCAACCCGGGCAAGGGCCCGACGGTCTGACGCACGGGCCGCCCCGCGGGATGGCAGCGTCAGCGCGCGGGGCGGCTCGTCAGAGCCGGACGCCCAGCAGGGCGTTCACCGCGCGCGCGACGACGCCCGGGGCGCCCTCCTCGTCGCGCGACGTGTCGCGACCGGGGCGCAGCGACTCCGCGGCCCAGGCGTCCACCGCGGCGAGCGCCGTCGGGGCGTCGAGGTCGTCGGCGAGCGCCGCGCGCACGGCCGCGAGCGTCGCGGTCGCGTCGGGTCCGCCGTTGCCGGACACGGCGTCGCGCCACGTCTCGAGACGTCGCGCGCCCGCGGGCAGGTCGTCGTCGGTCCACTCCCACTCGCCGCGGTAGTGGTGGGCGAGCAGCGCGAGGCGGATCGCCATCGGGTCGACGCCCGTGGCCCGCAGGTTCGACACGAGCACGAGGTTGCCGCGCGACTTGCTCATCTTCTCGCCCTCGTACGCGACGAGGCCGGCGTGCACGTGCGCGCGGGGCGCACCGCCACCGGTGAGCATGCGGTCGTGCGACGACGACATCTCGTGGTGCGGGAACAGCAGGTCCGCTCCCCCGCCCTGCACGTCGAACGGCAGGCCGAGCCCGTCGCGCGAGATGACCGCGCACTCCACGTGCCAGCCGGGGCGGCCGGTGCCGAGCGCGCCGCCGTCCCACGCGGGCTCGCCCGGCCGCTCGCGGCGCCACAGCAGCGGGTCGAGCGCGTCCTTCTTGCCCTCGCGGTCGGGGTCGCCGCCGCGCTCGGCGAAGAGGTGCTCCATGACGTCGCGCGCGAGGCGCGAGACCGACCCGAACGCGCGGTCGGCCGAGAGGTCGGCGTACACGTCGCCCAGGCCGGGGTCGGTACCGCCCGCACCGGGCTCGACCGGGACCCGGTACGCGAGGCCCGCGTCGAGGAGCTGCGTCACCGCGTCGACGACGACGGGGATCGTCTCCACCGCGCCCTCGTAGACGTCGGGCGGGACGACGCCGAGCGCCGTCATGTCCTCGGCGAACAGCGCGGTCTGCTCGACGGCGAGCGCGCGCCAGTCGACGCCGGTCGCGGCGGCGCGCTCCAGCAGGGGGTCGTCGACGTCGGTGACGTTCGACGCGTACCGCACGCGGTGCCCGGCGTCCGTCCACGCGCGCACGAGCAGGTCGAACGCGACGTAGGTGGCGGCGTGACCGATGTGCGTCGCGTCGTAGGGCGTGATGCCGCACACGTACAGGGTGGCGTCCTCGCCCGCGGCGGCGACGACGAGCTCACGGGTCGACGAGTCGTGCACCCGGACCGGGAGGCCTCGTCCGGGGAGCTCGGGGATCTGCGGGGCGGGCCAGCTGTGCACGCGTCAACCTTAGCCGTCGGGGCGCGGGCGACGGACCGTCGTCCGGCACGCGGGCGACGCACGGCGCCGCGCCCGACGGCGACCGGGCAGGTCCGTGCGGGGCGCGGGACAATGCGGACGTGACGAACCCCACCGAGCCGCGGACGAGCACGCCGCCCGACGGCGCACCCACCCCGGCGTCCCGACGACCGACCGTGCACGCCGTCGCGGCGTGGACGGTCGCGCCCGGGGCGGACGGCGTGCACCCGGCCGACCCCGGCGCCCTGGCGGCGCCCGGCACCCCGGCCCCCGGCTCCCCCACGACGGACGCGCACCCGGGCGGCGACACCGCCGCGGGCGGGGACGACGACCGGCGCGCGGCCCGCGCCACGGTGACGTGGGCGCGCCTGGAGGACCTCGACGCGGTGCTCGACGCCGCCGCGCAGGTCGCGACCGGGACGGGCCCGACGTGGCGGGGCCTCGCGCGGCGCGACGGCCACCCCCTGGCGCACGTGCACCGCGTCGCGGCGGACTGGCTCCTCCTGGTGACGCCGACGGCGTGGTTCACCGAGTCGGACCGCCAGGTGCACACCGGCCAGTTCGCCGCGCTCCTCGGCCCGGGGCTCGTCCTCACCGCCGAGGAGGGCGACGCGGACGTGCACGCGCTCATGCTCGACAAGCTCGGCGCGCCCGGCGACCCCCACGGCTCGCCCGTCCAGCGGATCGTCTCCGCCGCGGTGCTCGCGATCGTCGGTGGCGCCTCGGACGTCGAGCTGGGCCTGGGCGACGCCGTCGCCGACACCGAGCGCGTGGTGTTCGACCAGCAGCGCGAGGACCCGGTCGAGCGCATCTACGACCTCAAGCGCGAGATCACCGAGGCAAGGCGCGCCCTCATGCCCGTCACGGCAGAGCTGCCCGAGCTCCTCGACCCCGACGTCCCGGACCACCTCGGGGTCAACCGGCGCATCCTCGAGCGCGTCGTCACGACGGTCGAGCGGATCGACCGGCACCTCGACGCGCACGACGACCTGCTCTCGGACATGCTCCAGGTCCACATGACCCAGGTCTCGGTGCGTCAGAACGAGGACATGCGCAAGATCTCGGCGTGGGCGGCGATCCTCGTGTACCCGACGATCGTCGCGGGCGTGTACGGCATGAACTTCCGCAACATGCCGGAGCTGCACTGGGCGTTCGGCTACCCGTTCGCGCTCGGCCTCATGGCGGGCGGCTGCGTCGTCCTCTACCGCGTCTTCAAGCGGGTCGGCTGGCTCTGACCCCGGCCGCCGAGGGTCACGGCGTCGAGACGGTCGTCCCGCCCGGCTCCAGCACGCCGACGAGCAGGAGCAGCACGACGAGCGCCGCGAGCACGAGGCGGTAGACCACGAACGGCGTGTAGCTGAAGGTCGAGACGATCTTGAGGAACGCGATGATGACGAAGTACCCGACGACGAACGCGACGAGCGTCGCGATGAGGGTCGCCCCGGCGCCGGGGGCCCCGGGCGCCGGCTCGTCCGCAGACTTGAAGAGCTGGTAGAAGCCCGAGCCCATGACGGCCGGGATCGCGAGGAGGAACGAGTAGCGCGCCGCCGCCTCGCGCGTGAAGCCCATGAGCAGGCCCGCGGTGATCGTGCCACCCGAGCGCGAGACGCCCGGGACGAGGGCGAGCGCCTGGGCGAACCCGAACGCGACCGCCTGCCCGGCCGAGAGCTCGCGCAGCGTCCGGCGCTTGGCGCCGACCCGGTCGGCCCAGCCGAGCAGCAGCGCGAACACGGCGAGCATGAGGGCCGTGAGGTACAGGTTGCGGAACGTGTTCTCGATCGCGTCCTGGAACAGCAGGCCGAGCAGCACGATGGGCACGGAGCCGAGCGCGATGTACCAGGCCATCGCCGCGTCGTGGTCGTGCCGGCCGAGCCGCGCCCGCCAGTCCGTGCCGTGGTCGCCGCGCACGGACCGCCACCATGCGACGCAGATGCGCGCGATGTCCCGGCGGAAGTAGAGCAGCACCGCCGTCTCGGTCCCGATCTGCGTGATCGCCGTGAAGGCGGCGCCCGGGTCCTGCGACCCGATCAGCTCGCCGACGATGCGCAGGTGGGCGCTCGACGAGATCGGGAGGAACTCGGTCAGGCCCTGGACGAGGCCGAGGAGGACGGCTTCCCACGCGTTCACGAGCGGTCACGATACCCGCTCGGGCGCGCGCCGGGGCGCGCGCGTGGCGCCTCGTCGCCGAGCGGGTGAACCTGGGCCGACCCGGTCCCCGACCGCGCGCCCCGACGGTCGCCCGCAGTCCCCCGCCGGTACCCTCGGCAACCATGGAGAACCGCCACCTCGGCAGCACCGGCCTGCGCGTGTCCGAGCTCGGGCTCGGCACCATGACGTGGGCCCGGGACACGGACGAGCTCGACGCGGCCGAGCAGCTGCGGGACTTCGTCGACGCCGGCGGCACCCTCGTCGACACGGCCGCCTCCTACGCCGACGGCGACGCCGAGTCGCTCCTCGGGTCGCTCCTCGGCGCGAAGGTCGACCGGCGCGACGTCCTGCTGTGCACCAAGGCTGGCGTGCGCCACACGCCCTCCGGCCCGGTCGTCGACGCGTCCCGCGGCGCGCTCCTCGACTCGCTCGACGACTCGCTCGCGCGCCTGGGCACCGACCACGTCGACCTGTTCCTCGTGCACGCGCCCGACCCGCGCACGCCGTTCACCGAGACGCTGTCGGCCCTGCGCCACGCGGTAACGTCCGGGCGCGCGCGCTACGTCGGGCTGTCGAACCACCCGGCGTGGGCGACCGCGCGCGCCGCGACCCTGCTCGGCGCGACCGACGACGTCGGCCTCGCCGCCGTCCAGCTCGAGTACTCGCTGCTCCAGCGCGGCGCCGAGCGCGAGGTCGTCCCGGCCGCCGAGTCGCTCGGTCTCGGCCTGCTCGCGTGGTCGCCGCTCGGGCGCGGCGTCCTCACCGGCAAGTACCGACGCTCGCTCCCCGCCGACTCGCGGGGCGCGTCGCCGCACCTGGCCGGGTTCGTCGAGCCCTACCTCGACCAGGCGTCGTCGGGGATCGTCGAGGCCGTCGTCACGGCCGCGGAGGGCCTGGGCCGAGCGCCGCTCGACGTCGCGCTGTCCTGGCTCCTGGGGCGCCCCGCCGTCGCGAGCGCGGTGGTCGGTGCGCGCACCCCGGCGCAGCTGCGCACGTCGCTCGCCGCGACCGACCTCGTGCTGCCCGACGCGGTGCGCGCGGCGCTCGACGACGTGAGCGCGCTCGACGTCGGCTACCCCGAGCGGTGGTGACCCCGCTCTTCTCTCGAAGGTCTCGGGCCGCTCAGCGCGCGCCGTCGGTCTCGAGCTCGCCGGACAGGACGTCGTCGTCGAGCGTGTCGTCGAGGTCGTCGTCGAGCGCGTCCTCGTCCTCCTCCGCGTCGTCGTCCTCGTCGTCCTCGTCGTCGTCCTCCTCCGCGAGGTAGAACGGCGTCGCCTCCCCGTGTACCTGCCCCAGCGCCTCGTCGTACACCTCGAAGGCGTCCCCGAGGACGTAGTAGGCGTCGTCGACCGCGGGGTCGTCCTCCCCGCGACGTGCGGCGACGGCGTTGTAGTGGGCTTCGAGCGCGGCGATGAACCGGTCGAGCGCGGCACGCGGGTCAGCGGTCATACCCTGACGGTAGCGCCGAGAGGGGCACAATGGCACTCGTTGGCCGGGTCGGTCCCACCACCCGGCCCGCGACCGAGTCAGGCGAGAGAGGACGGTGGCACGTGGAGGAGAGGCCGACGTCACGCCGGAGGTCCGGATGGGCCGCGCACGGCGGGCAGTACGAGTACCGCGTCCTGACGATCGACCGCTCCACGAGCCGGTCGGACGCGAGCAGGCTCCTCACCGACGAGGCGGAGTACGGGCGCTGGGAGCTGGCTCGCACCCGGCTGTACGTCGGGGGCGAGCGCCGCGTCTGGCTGCGGCGCAAGATCATCCGGGTCAGCTCCACGCTGTGAGCACGATCCGGTGAGCGCGGCCCGGTGAGCGGCGAGCACGAGGCGGCGCGCGACGTCTTCACGAAGTCGCGCGCCGGGGCCCCGGCGGGGTTCTTCCGGTGCGAGGCCGCCGGGCTGGCGTGGCTCGACGTCCCCGGCGGCCCGCGCGTCGCCCGGGTGCTCGACGTCGGCCCCGACCACCTGGACCTGGAGCGCGTCCCGACGACGGCGCCGACCCGCGAGGCGGCCCGGTCGTTCGGGCGGGCGCTCGCCGTCGTGCACGACGCCGGGTCGCCGGCCTGGGGCGCGGCTCCGCCCGGGTGGTCGGGCGAGGCGTTCTTCGGCCCGCTCGACGACCCGCTGCCGCTATCCACGGGGGCGTGGCCGGACTGGCCGACGTTCTACGCCGAGGCGCGCCTCCTGCCGGTCACGCGGCAGGGCCGCGACCGGGGTGCGCTCGACGCCGAGGACGCGCGGCTGCTCGACCGCCTCGCCGAGCGCCTGCCCGACCTCGCCCGCCCGGCGCTCGACGACACGCCCGCGCGCGTGCACGGCGACCTCTGGTCGGGCAACGTGCTGTGGTCACCCGTCCAAGACGGCGGGCCGGACGACCGCGCGGGCGCCTCGGCGCGAGCGGTCGAGGCCGTGCTCATCGACCCGGCCGCGCACGGCGGGCACCGCGAGGCCGACCTCGCGATGCTCGCGCTGTTCGGCGCGCCGTTCCTCGACGAGATCCTCGCCGGGTACGACGCCGCGCACCCGCTCGCGCGCGGGTGGCGCCACCGCGTCGCGCTGCACCAGGTGTACCCGGTCGCGGTGCACGCCGTGCTGTTCGGCGGCGGCTACCGCGCGCAGCTGCGCTCCTCCGTCCGGGCGCTGCTCGGCGAGACCTGACCGCGCGACGCCCTCCGGTCAGCAGGTGCGCAGGAGCCGGTCCAGGACGCGCACGCCGAACCGCAGCGAGTCGACGGGCACGCGCTCGTCGACGCCGTGGAACATGCCGGAGAAGTCGAGGCCGGCGGGCAGGCGCAGCGGCGCGAAGCCGTAGCCCGTGATCCCGAGCCGGGCGAGCGACTTGTTGTCCGTGCCGCCGGACAGCGTGTACGGCAGCACCGTCGCCTCCGGGTCCTCCGCGAGCAGCGAGTCGACCATCGCGTCCACGAGGTCGCCCTCGAACGGCACCTCGAGCGCGATGTCGCGGTGGATCTCCTCGACCCGCACGTGCTCGCCCGCGAGCGCGCGGAGCGTCGCGAACCCGTCGTCCTCGTGGCCCGGCAGGAGGCGCGCGTCGATCGCCGCCTCGGCACGGCCGGGGATGACGTTCGCCTTGTAGCCCGCGGAGAGCTGCGTCGGGTTGGACGTGTGCCGCACCGTGGCGCCGACGAACCGCGACGCCGGGCCCAGCGCGGCCACGAGGGCCTCGATCGACCGGGAGTCCTCGGGGTCGTAGCGCAGGCCCGTGAGGTCCGCGACGCCGCGCAGCAGCTTGTCGACGGTCGGCGTGAGCGTGTTCGGCCAGTGGTGCGTCCCGATGCGCGCGACCGCCTCCGCGAGCCGCGTCACCGCGTTGTCGTCGTTCACCTGCGACCCGTGCCCGGCGCGCCCCTCCGCGACGAGGCGCAGCCAGGCGATGCCCTTCTCCGCCGTCTGGAGCAGGTAGGCGCGCCGACCCCCGAC
The DNA here is from genome assembly GCF_058792115.1 of Cellulosimicrobium sp. EB106-03-01-XG111. Taxonomy (NCBI): domain Bacteria; kingdom Bacillati; phylum Actinomycetota; class Actinomycetes; order Micrococcales; family Promicromonosporaceae; genus Cellulosimicrobium; species Cellulosimicrobium sp. EB106-03-01-XG111. Next base: position 56,876 of record NZ_JBYTEQ010000022.1, on the reverse strand, counting down.
CTCGACCGAGAACCCGCCGACCTCGCTGATCGCCTCGGTCGCGCCCTCGAACAGCTCGGGCCGGTGGTCGACGGCGTAGCGCGCCCCGTAGGCGCCGCCCGCCTCCTCGTCCGCGAAGAACGCGACGACGACGTCGCGCGCAGGCTTGCGGCCCTCGCGCACCATCTGGCGCACGACCGCGAGGATCATCGCGTCCATGTCCTTCATGTCGACGGCGCCGCGCCCCCACAGCAGGCCGTCGATCTCCTCGCCCGCGAACGGGTCCACCGACCAGTCGTCCGCCTGCGCGGGGACGACGTCGAGGTGACCGTGGAGCACGAGCGCCGGGCGCGTGGGATCCGCGCCCTCGAGCCGCACGACGACGCTCGCCCGGCCGGGCTCCGACTCGAACAGCTCCGGGTCGAGGCCGACCTCGTGCAGCAGCCCCATGACGTACTCCGCGGCGGCGCGCTCCCCCGGGCCCGACCCGTCGCCGAAGTTCGACGTGTCGATCCGCAGCAGCTCGCGGCAGATCCGCACGACCTCGTCCTCGGCGCGCGGCACCGCGCCGGCGGTCGCGTCGGTCGCCGCAGGGGCGCTGGCCAGGGAGTCCGGGTGCGGAGCGGTCATGGGCGACACGCTACCCGCCGCCGTCGGACGCGCCGACCGCCGGGCCCGACCGCCCACATCCCGGACGCGCCGTCGTCCGGCGTACGGCTCAGTGACCGCCGTGCGGGTCCCGAACGAGGCTGCGGGGGCCCGTGCCGCCGAGGGGCGCGGCGTCGTGACCGCGGTGCGGGGAGCCGTCGGGCGCGTCGAGGCGCGACGGTGCCTGCTCGCCCGGGGCGACGACGACGAGCTGGCCCATCATGCCGCGGTCCTCGTGCGTGAGCAGGTGGCAGTGGAACATGTACGGGGTCGTCGGGTCGGTCGCGCCCTCGGCGGCGTCGAACCGCACGAGGAGCCGCGTCACGCGCCCCGGCTGGACGTAGACCGTGTCCTGCCATCCGGCGAGGTCGGGCCCGGGCGGTTCGCCCGCGACGTCGAGGACGCGGAACCGGACATCGTGCACGTGGAAGTTGTGCGGGGTGTCGTCGAGGCCCGTGACCTCCCAGACCTCGGTCTCGCCGACCGTGACGACCTCGTCGACGCGGGTCATGTCCATGGACCGGCCGTTGATCGCGCTCCCGGAGAGCTCGAAGCGCCGGGTGCGGACGGCGTCGGACTCGTCGAGCGCGTCCGCGGGGTCCGTCGCCCCGAGGGTGGCGGGCACGTCCGGGCTCGGCACGAGCGTGGCGGCCGCACGCAGCTCGAGGAGGTCGAACGTGTCGTCCCCGCCGGAGAAGCGCTCGAACAGGGGGTTGACGCCGAGGTCGGGCGGGAAGCTGCGCAGGACCGCGCGCTGCCCGGGCGCCATGGTCACGACGACCTCGGCGCGGTCGCCGGGCGAGAGCCGGACCCGCTCGACGGTCTGCGGTGCGGCGAGCAGGCCGCCGTCGGTCCCGACGAGGCGGACCGTCCCGCCGTCGGCGAGCCCGACGTCGTACACGCGCGAGTCGGAGCCGTTGAGCAGCCGGAGCCGGACGCGCTCGGTCGTGACGTCGAGGTAGGGGCCGGGCGTGCCGTTGACCAGGATCGTGTCGCCCAGCGTGCCGACCGGCGACAGGAACGACACCGCGTCGTCGAGCCGGCCGTCGGCGTGGAAGCGCTTGTCCTGGAGGATCACCGGGACGTCGTCGACGCCGTACTCGTGCGGCAGGTCCGCGGCCGGCCCGTCGGCGGCGGCGGGGTCGTCGAGCAGGAACATCCCCGCGAGCCCGCGGTACACCTGGTCCGCCGTCTGCCCGTGGAGGTGCGGGTGGTACCAGAGCGTCGCGGCGGGCTGGTCGACCGTCCAGGTGGGCGACCACGTCTCGCCGGGCTCGACCATCTGGTGGGGGCCGCCGTCCATCGCGGGCGGCAGGTGCATGCCGTGCCAGTGGAGCGTCGTCGTCTCGTCGAGCGCGTTCGTCACGTCGACGCGCACCCGCTCGCCGCGCGTGGCACGCAGCGTCGGCCCGAGGTGGTCGCCGTTCAGCCCGATCGTCGGTGTGGGCGCGGACGCGCCGAGGTCCGCGACGCCCGCGCGCGCCTCGAGCGCGAAGACGCGCACGCCGTCCTCCACGCGCGACTCCGCGAGGGGCGGGACGGCGAGCGGCCGCGTGAACGCCACGGCGCCGGCCGTGCTCGTCGCGGCGCGCGCCCACGCGACACCGAGGACGGCGACGATCGTCCCGACGAGCAGGAGCGCGCCCAGGCCGAGCACGAGGACGACCCGCCGCGCGCGGTGCGGCGGGCCTGCGGCCGGGACGACGGCGGGCGGGACGGTCGGCGAGGTCGGCATGGCGGCTGCGCTCCAGGGTGCGGACGGCGGCCTCCGGGGACCGGGGCCGGAGGCGGCCGGGCGAGGGCCACCTCCTCGACGCTAGGACGGCGGAGGGCACCGGGCGTCGGCCGTGCGGCGTACGCGCGCCCGGAGCGGACCCTGAGCGGGGCCCGGGGAGGCTCAGGGGCCTCCCCGGGCCGCCGGCTCAGGCGTCGAGGCCGCGGCGCGCGAGGAGCGGCGCGATCTCGGCGTCGCGTCCGCGCAGCTCGCGGAACGACTGCAGCGGGTCCTGCGAGCCGCCGCGCGCGAGCAGCACGCGGCGGAAGCGCTCGCCGTTCTCGCGCGACAGGCCGCCGTTCTCGCGGTACCACTCGACCGTGTCGGCGTCGAGGACCTCGGACCAGATGTACGAGTAGTACCCGGCCGCGTACCCGCCCCCGAACACGTGGTTGTAGTACGTCGTGCGGTAGCGCGGCGGGACGGGCGCGAACGCGACGCCCGCCGCCTCGAGCGCGGCGGCCTCGAACGGCACGACGTCCGCCTCCGACGCCGGGACGCCGTCGGGCCCGACCTGGTGCCAGGCCTGGTCGAGCAGCGCCGCCGCGAGGTACTCGGTCGTGCCGAAGCCCTCGTTGAACTGCCGCGAGGCGAGCATCGTGTCGACCCACTCGGCGGGCATCGGCTCGCCCGTGACGTGGTGCACCGCGTAGGAGCGCAGGACCGACGGCTCCCACGCCCACATCTCGTTGACCTGCGACGGGTACTCGACGAAGTCGCGCGGCACCTCCGTGCCGGACTGCGACGGGTAGCGCACGTCGGAGAACAGGCCGTGCAGCGCGTGCCCGAACTCGTGGAAGAGCGTGATGACCTCGTCCCACCCGAGGAGCGTGGGCTGGCCGGCCGGCGGCTTGACGATGTTGAGGTTGTTCACGACGACCGGCTTCTGGCCGAGCAGGTGGTTCTGGTCGACGAGGTTGTTCATCCAGGCGCCGCCGCGCTTGGACTCGCGCGTGTACCAGTCGGCGAGGAACAGGCCCATCCCCTGGCCCGGCTCCCCCGGCGTCTCGGCGTCGAAGACCTCGAAGACGCGCACGTCCGGGTGGTAGCCGACGAGGTCGTGGCGCTCGGCGAAGGAGATGCCGAACAGGCGGTTCGCGGCCAGGAGCACGCCGTCGTGCACGACGCGCTCGAGCTCGAGGTACGGGCGCAGCAGGGCGTCGTCGAGCGCGTAGCGGTCCTTGCGCACGCGCTCGGCGTAGAACGACCAGTCGGACGCGCGCAGCGTCGCGCCCGGCTCGTCGGCCCGCAGCGCCGCCTCGAGGTCGGCCGCCTCGCGGCGCGCGTTCGCGACGGCGGCGGGAGCGAGCCGCGCGAGCATCGCGTTCACGGCCTCGGTCGTCTTCGCGGTCGCGTCCTCCGCGACGTACGCGGCGTGGTGCTCGTAGCCGAGCAGGCGCGCGCGCTCGGCCCTCAGGCGCACGGTCTCGAGCACGATCTCGCGCGTGTCGTGGTCGTCCCCGGTCGCACCGCGCGACTCCGACGCCTGCTGCACGCGCTCGCGCACGTCCCGGCGCGCGAGCGAGGCGAGGACGCCCTGCTGGGTGGGGAGCTGCATCTCCAGCAGCCACGCGCCCTCGTGCCCGCGCGCCGAGGCGGCCGCCGCCGCGCCCGCGACGGCGTCCTCGGCGAGCCCGTCGAGCTCGGCGCGGTCCGTGACGAGCACGCTCGCGGCGTTCGCGCCCGCGAGCAGCTTGCGCCCGAACGCGGCCTCGAGCGTGGTCAGGCGGCCGTTCAGCGTGCGCAGGCGCTCCTGCTGCTCCGCGTCGAGCTCGACGCCCGAGCGGCGGAACCGGACGAGCAGCGTGCGGAGCAGCCACGCGGCGTCGGGCTCGAGGGTCTGCTCGCCGGCGTCCACCGCGTCCTGGAGCGCGCGGGCGCGCGCGTACAGGCGGGCGTCCATGTAGATCGCGTCGTGGTGGGCCGCGAGCTCGGGCGCGAACTCCTCCTCGATCTGCTCCAGGCCCGGCGTCGCGTCGGCCGACAGCTGGTTGTAGAACGCGTTGAGCACGCGCGCGAGGTCACGACCCGACCGCTCGAGCGCCTCGAGCACGCTCGCGACCGTGGGCGGCGCGTCGTCGGTCGCGATCTCCTCGATCGCCGCACGTTGCGCCGCCGTCGCGGCCCGCAGCGCCGGGAGGTAGTGCTCCTCGCGGACCGCGTCGTAGTCGGGCAGCTCGTACGGCAGCACGGACGGCGTCGCGAACGGGTTGGCGGGGTCGAGGTCGAGAAGGGCCGGCGCGGCGGTGGGCGCGGGCGCGTCGGCGCGCGTCGTGGGCTCGGAGGTCATGGTGCCCATCTTGACCCCGCGGGCGGGCGCGACGGAAACGGATACCCCGCCGCCCGCGAGCACGACGGCGGTGCGTCGTCAGGCGGCGCGGCCCGACGGCGGCGCGTCCGCCGGCCACGGCTCGGCCGGCTCGCGCGGGTCGTCGGGCAGGAGCGTGCCGACCCAGGCGTCCCGTCGCTCGCCGCGCTGGAGCGCGAAGCCGCGCACCGTTCCCTCGACCCGGAAGCCGAGGCGCCACGCCGTCCGGCGCGAGGGCCAGTTGCCGACGTACGCCTGCCAGAAGAGCCGCGCGAGGCCCGCGCCCTCGGGGTCGAACGCCCAGTCGACGACGAGGCGGCCCGCCGCCGTCATGAGGCCGCGGCCCCGCACCCCCGGAGCGGTCCAGTAGCCGATCTCGGCGGACCGTCGGCCCTCGGGCGCGTCGTCGAGGCTCAGGCCGATCATGCCGAGGAGAGGACCGACGCCGTCCGGGCCGGGGATGCCCGAGCGGCCCGCGCTCTCGCGCACGCCCCACGTGAGGACGTCCCCGCGCTCCCACCCGGGGCCGACGTGCTCCTCGACGAACTGCACCGCGTCCGTGCGCGCGTACGGCGACGGCACGACCGTCCACGCGGCGACCTCCGGGTCCTGGCACGCGGCCGTGATCGCGTCGACGTCGTCGAGGGTCGGGGTGGACAGGTGGACGCGGCCGTCGTCGAGAGCGAAGGGGTGCACCCGCCCGAGCCTGGCACGCCCTGCGGCGCGACGTCACCCGGAATCCGGGAGGTCGCCGTCCTGGAGCGCCACCGCGCCCTCGCTCGTCCTCGTGGCCCGGTCGGCGTCAGGGGCGCAGGGCGTCCTCCACGGGCGTCCACGGCAGGTCGTGCGCGGCAGCCACCGCCTCGTTGAGGAGGGCACCGCGGTGGGTGGACGCCCCCGACCGCAGGAGCGGGACGTCCCGCACGGCGTCGACCCCGCCGTCCGCGAGCGCCGCCAGGTACGGGAGCGTCGCGCTGGTCAGGGCGAGGGTGCTCGTCACGGGGACGGCGCCGGGCATGTTGGCGACGCAGTAGAACGTCGTGCCGTGGACGGCGAACGTCGGGTCGTCGTGCGTGGTGGGCCGCGATCCCTCGAAGCACCCGCCCTGGTCGACGGCGACGTCCACGAGCACGGCGCCGGGCCGCATCCGCGCCACGAGGTCGTCCGTGACGAGGCGCGGGGCGCGCGCCCCGGCGACGAGCACGGCGCCGACGACGAGGTCGGCCTCCAGCACCTCGCGCTCGATCGCGTACGCGCTCGACACGACGGTGCGCACGTGCCCCGAGAACTCCTGGTCGACGGCGCGCAGCACGGGGAGCGCGAGGTCGACGACCGTCACCTCGGCCCGCATGCCCACGGCGATCTCGGCGGCGTGGCGCCCCGCCGTGCCGCCCCCGAGCACGACGACCCGGCCGGGCCGCGTCCCCGGCACACCGCCGAGCAGGACGCCGCGGCCGCCCGCCGGTCGCTGGAGGAGCCATGCGCCGACCTGGGTCGCCATGCGTCCGGCGACCTCGCTCATGGGCGCCAGGAGCGGGAGCGTGCCGTCCGCGGCCTGCGCGGTCTCGTAGGCGACGGCGGTGGTACCGGCGTCGAGCAGGGCGCGCGTGCAGGCCTCGTCGGCGGCGAGGTGGAGGTACGCGAACAGCAGGAGGTCGTCGCGCAGGAAGCGGTGCTCGCTCGCGACCGGCTCCTTGACCTTGCACACGAGCTCCGCCTCGCCCCAGACCTCCTCGGCGGTGGGCACGATGCGCGCGCCCGCGCTCTCGAACTCCGCGTCGGGCAGGTGGGAGCCGGTCCCGGCCCCGGACTGGACGAGCACGTCGTGCCCGGCCCGCACGAGGTGGTGCGCGCCGGCGGGGGTGAGCGCGACGCGGTCCTCGTGGTTCTTGACCTCGGTGGGTATCCCGATCCTCATGGTCCAGTGTGGCCGCAGGCGGCCGTCGTGCGCAGGGTGGCAGGATCTTGTGCCTGCGTGTCCTGGCTGCCACTCGTGCCGCCTCGGCGTCGTTGCCAGGGTAGGGCGCGTGGACCCGACGACCTCTCGCACGACGGCCCGACCCGACCTGCCGGGCCGCCCGGCCGCCCCTCCCGGACCGGGCCGTCCTCCCGCACCCCTCGCACCGGCACCGGCACCGGCGGGCACGCTGGGCCTCGCACGCGGCAGCGCGCTCTACGTCGCGAGCGTCCTCGGCACCGGCGTCCTCGCGCTGCCAGGGCTCGCGACCCGCGTCGCCGGGCCCGCGTCCGTGCTCGCCGTCGCGCTCGTCCTCGTCGCGAGCGTGCCACTCGCGGGGACGTTCGCCGCGCTCGCGGCGCGGCACCCGGACCGGGGCGGTGTCGCGAGCGCGGTGCGCACGGCGCTCGGCCCGACGGCGGCCCGCGCCACCGGGTACTGGTTCTACCTCGGCGTGTGCGCAGGCGTCCCCGTCGTCGCGGTGCTCGGCGCCGAGTACGTCGTCGCCGTCGTCGGGGCGGACCGCGGGGCCGTGCCCGTCGTGGCGGTCGCGCTCGTCGTCGTGCCCGCGCTCGCGGTGGGCCTCGGCGTGCGCGTGGCGGGCGCCGTCCAGCTCGGCCTGACGACGCTCCTGCTCGCGGCGGTCGTCGTGGTGGTCGCCGCGGCGGCGCCGGCCGCGAGCGCCGAGCGCTTCACGCCGTTCCTCAGCGAGGGGTGGTCCGGCGTGGGCTCGGCCGTGAGCCTGTTCGTGTGGGCGTTCGCCGGGTGGGAGGTCGGCACGCACGTCTCGGCCGACTTCCGCGACCCCCGGCGCACGATCCCCGCCGCGACGGGCGTGGCGCTCGTGGTGGTGGGCGTCGCGTACCTCGCGCTCCAGGTCACGACGGTCGGGGTGCTCGGGACGGGCGCGGGGACGGGGACGGTCGCGCTCCTGGACCTCGCGCGCGTCGGCGCCCCCGGCGCGGGCCCGGTGCTCGTGGGGGTCGTCGCCGCGGTCGTCACGTCCGGCGTGCTCACCGCGTACCTCGCCGCGTTCGCGAACCTCGGGCAGGCGCTCGCTCGCGACGGGGACCTCCCTCGTCCCCTGGCCGCGCTCTCGGGCCGTGGGGGCGTTCCGCGTCGCGCGCTGGCCGTCACGCTCGGGCTGGCGACGGGCTACCTCGCCGTGCTCGTCGCGACGGGGCTCGACCTCGAGCCGTTCGTGCGCGTCCACACGAGCAGCATGGTGGCCGTCTACGCCCTGGGCATGGTGGCGGCGCTGCGCCTGCTCCCCCGACGCACTCCCGGCTGGTGGCTCGCCGCGGTCGCGGCCGTCCTCACGGGCGTGCTGCTGCTCCTCGCCGGTGCGTCGCTCGTGGCGCCGGCGCTGCTGGCCGTTGCCGCGGTCGTCGTGACGCTCGTCCGGCGCCGGGCCGCGCACCGACCCTCGGACGCCCGGGTCCGGGGCCGGTGACGGCGTCGCCCGGGAGCCACCCGGGCGGCCTGTTCCCCGGGCGCGCACTCTCCGCTACGGTCGACGCCATGCCCACGTGGACGGACCCCGGCCCGGTGGAGTTCGACGCCGAGGTGGTCGCCGCCGGGACACGGTCGGGAGCGTTCGTCGCGCTCCCCGTCGACGTCGTCGACCTGTTCGGGACGCGCGGCCGGGTCCCGGTGCTCGCGGCGGTCGACGACGTCGCGTACCACGCGTCGCTCGTCGCCTACGGCGGCCCGCACCTGCTCGCCGTGCTGCGCTCGGTGCGGGCGGCGACCGGCAAGGGCGTCGGGGACACCGTGCACGTCTCGGTCCGTCTCGACGACGGGGTCTCCGCCGTCCCGAGGTGACCGCGCCCCGAGCCCTCGCGGGCGGTCAGCTCGTCGCGCTCTCCGGGGGCGGCGTGACGCCCGGCCCGACGTCCCCGAGGGCGATCTCCTTCGCCGTCGGCAGCTCGTCCTCCATGGGTGGGTCCTTGTGCCGCAGGTGCGAGAACACCGACCACGCGACCGCGACGAGCGGCACGGAGACGACCGCGCCCAGGATCCCCGCGAGCAGCGTGCCGGCCGTCACGGCGATCGCGACGACCACCGGGTGGAGCGACACCTGCTTGCCCATGACGAGCGGCTGCAGCACGTGGCCCTCGAACTGCCCGATGAGCGCGATGCCGATCGTCACGATGAGCGCGATGAGGAAGCCCTTGGCCGCGAGCGCGACGATCGCGGCGATGATCATCGCCAGCGGGGCGCCGATGATGGGGATGAAGGCCCCGATGAAGACGAGGACGGCGAGCGGGGCCGCGAGCGGGACGCCGAGGATCGCGAGGAAGATCCCCGCGAGGATGCCGTCGACGAGCGCGATGATCACCGTGCCGCGCGCGTAGCCGGAGAAGGTGTACCAGCCGGCGCCGCCCGCGATCTTCCAGCTGTCGCGCGAGCGCGACGGGAGCTGGTTGAGGAACCACGTCCACATGTCCTTGCCGCGGGCGAGGAAGAACACCGTGCAGAAGATCGCGAGCGCGATCGCCGCGAACGCCTCGAAGACCGACCCGGCGCTCGCCGCGGCCTGGCTCGCGATGTCGCCGCCGTGCTCCGTCAGCCACTGGCGGCCGTTGTCGATCCAGCCGTTGACGTCGTCCGCCGTGATCGTGACCGGCAGGGGCCCGTTCTCGAGGAAGTCGAAGATCTGCTCGATGCCCTGGTCGAACTGCTCCGCGAGGCTCTGCCACTGGCCTGCGACCGACGTGATGACGTAGGTCAGCAGGCCGGCGAAGAAGAGCAGTGCCGTGAGGATCGCGAGCCCCGTGGCCAGGCCGCGCGGCATGATCCGGCCGTAGAAGTCGGTGACCGGCCGCAGGACCGACGTGATGACGAGCGCGAGGAAGACCGCCACGAACACGAGCTGCACCTGCGCCGTCGCGAAGAAGACGAGCGCGACCGCCGCGACGATCATGAGCAGCCGCCACGACCAGCCCGCGGTGGTGCGCAGCCAGGCGGGCACGGTCTCGTCGTACCCCACCACCGACGGGTTGCGACGCGCCCCGGCGACCTTGCGCGCCGCGCTCGACGCCCCGGCGAGGTGCTTGACCGACGCCGCCGAACGGTCGGAGCCGGACCCCGGCCGAGGTGTCGGTGCCGGGCCTGCTGCGGGTCGCTGCTCGTCCGTCACGCGTGCCTCCGTCGCGTCGTGGCCACCATCCGCCCAGTGTGCCCCAGGTCGCCCCCGCACGCCGGGCGCCGCGCGCGGCCTCGACGGAGGTCGAGGTCGAGGTCGCAGCCCTGGTCCGGGCCGTGACGGCGATGTGAGGACCACCCCCGAACCGTGCTATGTTTTTCCCCGCACCCGAACGGCGGAAACGCCGGGAAGGTCCACTCGTCCGGGTGGCGGAATGGCAGACGCGCTAGCTTGAGGTGCTAGTGCCCTTTATCGGGCGTGGGGGTTCAAGTCCCCCTCCGGACACCACGATCAAGGCCCCTGGCCTGCGGAGACGCAGACCAGGGGCCTTCGTCGTGCTTCCCGGCGCGTGCGAGCGGTGCGTCACCGTCCCGTGGGGAGGACGACGTCCTCACCCGTGGTGACGACCGTCACGGGCTCGTCGGCAGGCAGGCCGGGGACGACGACGACGCTCGTCGACGGCGCGGTGTCGAGGGTGCAGGGACGCTCGTCGGTGCCCGCACGACGGCCGAGGAGGAAGCTCAGCTCGCGGTCCTCGGCGTCCCACGTGTAGTCGACGGGGACGAGCGGGCACGAGCTCGACCCGAACGTCACGACGTTCACGGTCTGCGGCTCGCCGCCCCGCGCGTAGCCGACCTCCGGTGTGTCGGCGTCCGACCACGGGTGCACCTCCCCGCCCTCGGCGGGCAGCCCGAGATACGTGCGGTCGGCGACGGACGGATCGATCGGGTCCGCGACCCCCGCGCACGCGGCGAGGGCGACGAGCGCGCCGGCGCTCAGCACCGCGGTGCCGGTGCGGCGGGCCGTGCGGACGGGGACGGGCGGCTGGAGGTCGATGGCAGGCATGCCGCCCACGCTGGTCCTGAGGCGCACCGTCCCGCATCCGTCGGACGCGCCGTCCCTGCCGCCCGGGCGGCCTCACCCGGCGCTCCACCGCCTCAGGCGCGACCGCCTCGGGACCTGAGGCCACTTCCCCGCCGCGGCCGGGCACGCCGTCGACCCGTCGGCTCAGGCCGTGACGTTGGCGCTGTCGCCACCGGTGACGGCGAGGCTCGTGCCGCTGATCATGGACGCCTCCGGCGAGGCGAGGAAGACGACGGCGGGTGCGACGTCCTCCGGCGCGAGCCACGGCACCCCGAGGGGGAGCTTGCTCGCCAGCCCCGCTGCGGCGGCCCGCTCGTCGCGGGCGACGTCGCCGGTGGGCGACGCCCCCGACGACTCCAGGGCCTGGGCGTACCGGTCCTCGTGCCGGGTCAGGACGGTATCGACGAGGCCGGGGATCACGGCGTTGACGGTGATCCCGTGGGGGCCGAGGTCGAGCGCCGCGGACTTCATGAGGCCGATGAGCCCCCACTTCGACGCGGAGTACGCGCTGCCCTCGAGGGTGCCGTGCTGTCCTTGCGTCGACGAGGTGAGGATGATCCGTCCGCCACCCCGTTCGACGAGGAGCGGCGCCGCGGCGCGCAGCACGTTCGCGGTGCCGGTGAGGTTGACGTCGATCGTGTCGCGCCAGAGCTCGTCGCTCATGTCGAGGACCGAGGCGAAGCCCTGGATCCCGGCGTTGGCGAACACGACGTCGAGGCCGCCGAACCGCTCGACGACCACCTCGAGGGCTGCGCGCACGGCAGCGAGGTCGCGCTGGTCGGCGACCAGCGGCAGCCACGACGCCCCGGCCTCCTCCACGAGCTCGCCGGTCCGCGCGAGGTCGTCCGGGCTCGCGGGCTCGTACTCGAGCGCGCGGCTCGCGACGGTCGCGATGTCGAGGCCGGCGACCCGGTAGCCCGCCTGCGCGAACGCGACCGCCGTCGCGCGCCCGATCCCGCGCGCCGCGCCGGTGACCACGACCACTCGTCCCTGGCTCATCCCGCTCTCCCTCCGAGGGTGCCGTCCCGCGAGGCTAGCCGCGGGACCGCGGGACGGCAGCCGGAGCGCCGCCGACCGCCCGGCGCGCCCGTCGGGCGCGTCAGCGCGGCGCCACGGCGTCGTGGCGGCGGGCCAGGGCGAGCGTCGTCGTGCCGACCGCGACGAGGACGCCCGCCAGCAGCAGGCCGGCCGCACCGGACCACGACCGCACGACGACGGCGCCGACGGCCGCGCCCGTGCCCATCGCGAGCACGGCCCCCGCGCGTCGGGCCGCGCCCTCTCCGGACCCGCCCGCGAGCGGGCTGCTGAGGGCGAGGTTCACGAGCGTCGTGGTGACGACGACGGTCGAGACGTCCTGGACGTGGGCGCCCCGCGCGGCGACCGCCTGGGCACCCATCACCAGCGCGAGGGCGGCGGTGAGGGCCAGGACCCCCGCAGCGGGCAGGCGCCCGACGGCGAGCCAGAGCGCGCCGCCCGCGACCACGAGCACCGCTCCCCCGGCGAGCACGCCGAGCGCGCGCCGCGGCATCCGCGCGCCGTCGGCGCCCCCGCGGAGCAGCACCCCGCACAGGGCGGCGCCGAGGACGAAGGCGACGAGCGCGACGACGTTGTTGAGCAGCGGGATCCCGCCCGCACCGGCGGCGGCGAACCCGACGAAGAGCACGTTGCCCGTCATGTTGCCGGTGAACACCTGGTCGAGCGCGAGGTAGCTCACCGCGTCGACGACGCCCGTCGCCACGGTCAGGACGAGCAGGCCGGCCACGTACGGCCGGTCGCGCGGGTCGGTCATCGTCCGACCGTACGGGCCGGGACCTGCCGCGGCGCGTCGGCCGGGCGCCGCCCCGAGCCCGCGCGCGGCTTCATGCGCCGGACGCGCGGTCCTCCACGTCGTCCGCCGGGCGGTCGGCGACCACGACGGCGTCGTCGACGAAGCGGGGTCGGCAGGCGAACCAGCCGGCCACGACCCCGGGGACGGCGGTCGCGGCGAGCACGACGAGCGGGACGGACCACGAACCGGTCGCCTCGCGCAGCAGGCCGAGGCCGAGGGGCCCGAAGCAGGCGAGCCCGTACCCGATGCCCTGGACGAAGCCGGACACGGCCGACGCGGCCTGCGCCGTCCGCGTGCGCCGGTTGATGAGCGTCATGCACAGGGGGAACGTGCTCACCCCGATGCCGAGCGCGCACACCCAGACCACCGTGCCGTCGAGCGGGGAGAGCAGGAGGCCCAGGTACCCGGCGACCAGCACCACCGAGCACGCGACCACGACGACGAACGGGTTGGCCATCCGGGTGGCGACCTGGGGCACCACGAGGGCTGCGAGCACGCCCCACGCCGAGTACAGCGCGACCATGGAGCCGCCGAGCGCCGCGCTGCCCCCGGCGTCGGTGAGGACGGCCGGCACCCAGGTGATGATCGCGTAGTTCGACAGCGACATCATGGCGAAGAGGCCGACGAGACCCCACGCGGTGGACGACCGGCCGACCCGGAGCCGTTCGCCGGCGACCGCGACCGGGGCGGGCGCGTGGTGGTCGGCGGGGAGCCGGAGCGCGAGGAGGAGCCAGACGACCGCGGCGACCGCGGCCGGCCCGGCCCAGATCCCGACCGACAGCCGCCAGGTGCCGGCCTCGGCGACCGGGACCGCGAGCAGCGGGGCGACGAACTGCCCCGTCTGCAGGAGGAGGAGGTAGAGCGAGGTCCACAGGGCGAGCCGGTCGGAGAACCAGGCCTTCACCAGCGGCACGATCACGACGTTGGCCGCCCCGATGCCCGCGAGCGCGAGCACCGTGGAGAGCACGAGCACGGTCGTCGTCGGGGACAGGGCGCGCAGCAGGAGCGACAGCGCGGTGAGCCCGAGCGCCACGGTGGCCGTGCGCTCCAGGCCGAACCGCCGCGTCACGGCGGGCGCGAGGAACCCGAACACGGCGAACGACGCCGCGGGCACCGTGCCGAGCAGCCCCGCGACGGCCACACCGAAGCCGAGGTCGGCGCCGACGATCTCGAGGAGCGGGGTGAACCCGGTGACGGCCGTCCGGAGGTTGACCGCCGTCAGCGCGACGGCGACGCCCGCCCAGAGCGTCAGGCGTCCGGGGCGCAGCCGCGGCCGGGAGGGAGAGAGGGTCGCCACGCTAGACTCCACACTGAGGTCGGCGGATGATGGGATCATGGGATGAATCTGGAGCAGTCTGGCACAGCCGGACCGATGCGTCGAGTAGGCCTCATCGACCAGGCCGCCGCGCGCTTCCGGGACGAGATCGTCTCCGGCCGGTGGGCCGTCGGCGAGCGGATCCCCACCGAAGCCGCCCTCGTGGCGGAGTTCGGCGTCGGGCGCAACACCGTGCGCGAGGCGCTGCAGTCGCTCGTGCACGCCGGGCTGCTGCGCCGCGAGCAGGGCCGCGGCACGTTCGTCATCTCCCGCTCCGAGCTGACCGGCACCCTGGAGCGCCAGCTCGCGGGCGGCAGCCGCCGGCACTACCTCGAGCTGCGGCTCGCCCTCGACAGCACCGCCGCCTCGCTCGCCGCGGCGAGCCGCTCGGACGACGACGTCGAGCACCTGCGCGAGCTGCGCGACCGGCGGGAGGCGGCCGGGGAGGCCGACGACCGCGACGCCCGCGCGCGCGCCGACCTCGACCTGCACCGCGCGATCGTGGCCGCGACGCACAACCCGCTCTACGTCACCCTCTACTCGAGCATGCTCGACGTCTTCACCGTGCACATGCGCGACGAGGAGAACGCGGACGACGAGACGGCGCACCGTCACCACCACGAGCTGGTCGAGGCCGTCGCACGGCAGGACGCCGCCGGGGCCGCCGCGGCGGTCGCCGCGATCTTCGAGCCGTTCCTGCCGCGCGCGGACGCCGGGCCCTCCCCCGTCCGCTGAGGCACGGCGCCCGGGCGGGCGGCAGGACGCACCGGGACAGCGAGAGGCCCCGTCGTGTGGAGCGACGGGGCCTCTCGATCCGCTGTCTCATTCGGATCCCGCCGGCGCTCTCACGCCGGAAGCATGCCCCCGAGCCTACCGGTCCCGTCCGGGTTCGCGTGCCGTAGCGTCGGGGCGTGACCGCGACCACGCCCGGCGGCAGCGACCGGGCGGAGCTCCTCTGGCTGCCCGTGGGGGCCGGGGGCCACGTCGTGCGTCGCACGAGCGCCGCGTGGGAGCGTGCCGCCGCGCTCCGCGCACGACGGCGTCCCCGCCCGCTGTTCCACGCGGCGCTGGGGCTGCGGTGCGACGGGGTGCCGTACGTCGTCGAGATGACCCCCGCGTGGGGCGGCCCGCCGGTCGACCGGGGCGTCGTCGTGACCGGTCCCGTGGGCCTGCGGCCGCTCGGGCGCTCCCGCTGGTTCCGGTACGAGGTGCGCTGCTGGCCGCACGGCGCGATCCCCGACCGGGAGCACGCCGTCGGGCCGCCCGTCGTCGTCACGAGCGACCCCGCCGCGGTCGGGCGGCTCCTGCGCGCCGTGCGTGGCGCCCCGCCGCTCACGTGGGGCCGTCGCCCGCCCGGTGCGAGCGAGATGTGGAACTCGAACTCGCTCGTCGCGTGGTCCCTCGTCCGGGCGGGGCTCGGGGCCGACCACGTGCCGCCCGACGGCGGACTGGCCCCGGGCTGGGGTGCGGGCGTCCGCGTGGCCGCAGGCACCGCCTGATCGTCCACGGTCGCGCGGGCGGCGCCCGTCCCACCCCGGCACGACCTCCTCCTCCCCGAGGAGGAGGCGGAGCGGTCGCGGATCTCGGCCGACCGCCCGAGCCGGTGCCCCCGCGGGTCTCCGTAGCGTCGACGACGGCGGTGCCCGACGACCGGGCCCGCGGACGACGGGAGGACCGATGATCCAGGTGGAGGCGCTGACGAAGCGCTACGGACCCACGACGGCGGTGGACGGGCTGACGTTCACGGCGCGGCCCGGGACCGTGACGGGCTTCCTCGGCCCCAACGGCGCCGGGAAGTCGACGACGATGCGCGTCGTCGTCGGGCTGGAGCGGCCGACCTCCGGCACGGCGACCGTCGACGGCCGCCGGTACGCGGACCTGCCGGCACCGCTGCGCGCCGTCGGGGTCATGCTCGACGCCCGCTCCGTGCACCCCGGCCGCACGGCGTTCCGCCACCTGACGGCGCTCGCCCGCACGCACGGGATCGGGCGGGCACGCGTGGACGAGGTGATCGGGATGACGGGCCTCGAGAGCGTCGCGGGGCGGCGTGCGGGCACGTTCTCGCTCGGGATGGGCCAGCGTCTCGGCATCGCGGGCGCGCTCCTCGGCGACCCCGGGACGCTCATCCTCGACGAGCCCGTCAACGGCCTGGACCCCGACGGCGTGCTGTGGGTGCGCGGTCTCGTGCGCGGCCTCGCGGCCGAGGGCCGCACGGTGCTGCTGTCGTCCCACCTCATGCACGAGCTCGCGCTGTGCGCCGACCGCGTCGTCGTCATCGGCCAGGGCCGGCTGCTCGCCGACGCGCCGGTGTCGGAGCTCGCGGGCGAGGCGGGCTCGCTCGAGGACGCGTACCTGCGGCTCACCGCCGACGCCGTCCAGTACCGCGGCCGCGCCGCGGGCGAGACCGGCCTCGCGTCCGCCGGAGGTGCCCGATGACCGCCCCTCCCGCCCGGACCGCACCGACCGCGACGTCGCGACGTGCGCACCCGGCAGCGCCACGGCCCGCGAGCGCCGGTGGCCCGACGCTCCCCCGCGCCGTCGCCGCGGAGTGGACGAGACTCACGAGCCTGCGCTCGTCGTGGTGGGCGGCCGCGCTCACCGTCGCCGTCTCGGCCGTGCTGACGTACCTCTCGGCGCAGGCGTCGTCCGGGGACCCGGGGTTCGACCCGCTCGGCTCGCTCTCGTCGGGCCTCCTGCTCGCCCAGGTGCCGCCGCTCGTCCTCGGCGTCCTCGTCGGGACGGGCGAGCACAGCACCGGCACGTTCCGCACGACGTTCGTCGCGGAGCCGCGGCGCTGGCCGGTGCTCGTGGGGCAGACGGCGGCGACCGCCGCGTTCGCGCTGCTCACCGCGGTGGTGGCGGTCGCGGCGGCGGTGCTCGCGCTGCTGCCGTCGGCGCGCTCGCGCGACCTCGCGCTCGACCTCGGCGGCGACGGCACGCCGCAGGTCCTCGTCGGGATGACGCTCCTGCTCGCCGGCATGGCCCTGCTCGGCCTCGCGATCGGGGCGCTGGTGCGGCGCCCCGTGCCCGCCGTCACCGCCGCGGTGCTCGTCGTGCTCGTCCTGCCCGTCGCGCTCGTCCTCGCGGCCGACCTGTCGGGCGACCCGCTCGCCGCGCCCGCGGGGGTCTCGTCCGCGCAGGCCGCGGTGAACACGGTGGTCACGTTCCTGCCCACCGGGGCGGCGTCGCTGCTCACGGGCGAGGGTGCCGTCGAGGGCGCGCCCGACCTGGGCGCCGTCGGCGGCGGGCTCGTCCTGGCGGCGTGGGTCGTCGTGCCGCTCGCCCTGGCCGCCGTCCGCCTGCGCACGCGGGACGTGGTCTGACGTGGCGGCGACGATCCCCCCGACGGACCCCGCGCCGACCCGCACCGCGCCCGCGCCGGACCGTCCGCAGGTGACCCTGCTCCGGGTGATCGCCGCGGAGCGGGACAAGCTGACGAGCCTGCGCTCGACGGCCTGGCTCGCGCTCGCGACCGTCGCCGCGGCGGCGGGGACGGCGTGGGCGCTGGGCGCGTTCGCCCGGCCCGACGCCGGGTCGTCGGGGGCGCCGCTCGCCGTCGCGGGGTCCGTGCTCGCCCAGCTCGGCTTCCTCGTGCTCGGCGCGGGCGTCGGCGCCGGGGAGTTCCGGACCGGCACCGCGCGCGTGACGTTCGTCGCGGTCCCCCGCCGCCTGCCCGTGCTCGCGGCGCAGGCGCTCGTGACGACGGCGGCTGCGCTCGCCGTCGCGGCCCTCGCGCTGGGCGCGGCGCTCGCCGCGACCGCCGCGCAGCGCGCCGACGCCGCGCTCGTGCTCGACCTCGCGGACCGGGAGACGCTGCGCGTCCTCGGGGGCTTCGTGCTCTACCTGACCGGGGTCGCCCTCGTGGGCCTGGGCCTGGGGTCGCTCGTGCGGCGACCGGACGGGGCGCTCGTGGGCGGGGTCGTGCTGCTCGTCGTGCTCGACCACGTGCTCGCGACGAACCCGGGTCGGGTCGCGGACACGGCACGCGCGCTCCTCCCCGGGGCAGGGGCGCGCCTGCTGCAGGACGACGCCCGGCTCGCCGCGCTCGACGCGACGACGCTGGGCCCGCACCTCGGCACGTGGGGCGGGGGGCTCGTCCTCGCGGCGTGGGCCGCCGCGCTGCTCGCGGCGGCGGCGCACCGGCTGCGGCGCCATGACGTCGCCTGACGTGCCGCGCGGCGGACGATGGGAGAGTAGGCGCGTGCCCACCCCGCCCCTCGCCCTCCCGCCCGCGCCCGGGGCGCACGACGGCGGACCGCGCGCGGAGCCCGACGTCCGACGGCGCGGCGCCGTGGGCCGCGTGCTCGCGCGGCACCCGTGGGCGGCCGACCTCGCGCTCGCGGGCGGGGTCGCGCTCCTCGGGCTCGTCACGGCGGCGGTCGCGCTCATGACCGTCGAGGGCTCCACCGGGCTGGGGCTGTTCCACGCCGACGAGCCCGTGGCGCAGGTGGTCGTCACGACCTGGCTCGTCGGCGCCGCCCTCGGGGCGGCTCTGCTCCTGCTCCGGCGGTCGCGCCCGCTGACCGTCACGGCGGCCCTCACGATCCTGGCCGTCGTCTCGCTCGCGACGGCGGGCGTGCTCGGCGTGCTCGGCGTGTGCCTCGCGTGCGCGGTGCACGCCGTCGCCGCCGAGCGCCCGCCCCGCACGGCGTGGGTCGTGTGCGGGGCGGTGCTCGCCGTCGTCGTGGCCGCGCTGTGGTGGAGGCAGGACATCGGGCTCGCCGAGATGCTCCTGTGGAGCGACCCGGTCGTCCTGCCGGACGGCGACCCGGTGCGCGACCTCGCGCAACCGCCCTTCTCCCCCGGCAGACGCTCGGCGTCGGTCTTCCTCCTCGTCGCGCTCCTCCTGCTGGGGATGGCCACCGGCTCGGGGGTGCGGGCGCGCCGGCTGCACGACGAGGACCTCGTCGCGCGCTACCGCGCCCTGGCGCGCGACCGCGACCAGAGCGCGGCGCTCGCCCGGGCCGCCGAGCGGGCGCGCATCGCGCGCGAGATGCACGACGTCGTCGCGCACAGCGTGTCCGTGATGGTCGCGCTGTCCGACGGCGCGGGCGCGGCGCTCGACCGGGCACCCGACCGCTCGCGCGAGGCGCTGCACGAGCTGTCCCGCACGGGACGCGACGCGCTGGCCGACATGCAGCGCGTCCTCGGCGCGCTCGACCCCGAGGAGGGCGGCGACGGGTCCGGCACCCCGGTCGAGCCGACGGGGACGGACCTCGCCGCCGTCGTCGCGCGGTTCCGCGCCGCGGGCGTGCCCGTCGCCGCGACCGGCCTCGACGTCGCGCTCCCCGCGGACACGTCGCTGCGCCTCGGGGCCGTGCGCATCGTCCAGGAGGCCCTGACCAACGTGCTCCGGCACGCGCCCGGGACCCCCGCGGCCGAGGTCGTCGTGCGTCGCACCGAGCGCGCGGTCGAGATCGACGTCCGCGACGACGGCGGCACGCGCCCGGGGACCGGGGGCGGGAGCGGGCGCGGCATCGTGGGCATGCGCGAGCGCGCCGCGCTGCTCGGCGGCGTCGTCGAGGCCGGCCCGCGGCCGGGCGGTGGCTGGGCGGTGCACGTCGTCCTGCCCTGCGACCCGGGCGAGGGCCGTGCCCGGAGCGCCCTCGGGCTGGAGCACCCGCACCGCGACGTGCACGACGACGAAGGAGGACGACCGTGACGACCGTGCTGCTCGTCGACGACCAGGCGCTGCTGCGGATGGGCTTCCGGCTCGTCATCGAGTCCGAGCCCGACCTCGAGGTGGTGGGCGAGGCCTCCGACGGGCGCGTGGCCCTCGACCAGGTGGCGGCCCTCGCCCCCGACGTCGTCGTCATGGACGTCCGGATGCCCGGGATGGACGGCATCGAGGCGACCCGGCGCGTCGTCGCCGAGCACCCCGGGACGCGCGTCCTCGTGCTCACGACGTTCGACGTCGACGAGCACGCGTTCGCCGCGCTGCGCTCCGGGGCGAGCGGGTTCCTGCTGAAGAACGCGCGCCCGCACGAGCTCGTCGAGGCGATCCGCACGGTCGCGGCGGGGAGCTCGGTCGTCGCGCCCCGCGTGCTGCGCCGCATGCTCGACCTCTTCGCGCCGCACCTGCCCACGGGCGAGCGACCGGCCGTCGACGACGGCCTCGATCCCCGGCTGCGCTCCCTCACGCCGCGCGAGCTCGACGTCCTGCGGTGCGTGGCCGAGGGGATGTCGAACGCCGAGATCGCCGACCGCCTCGTGCTGTCCGCGACGACCGTGAAGACGCACGTCGGCAACCTGCTGGCCAAGCTGGGCGTGCGCGACCGCGTGCAGGCCGTGATCGTCGCGTACGAGAGCGGGCTCGTGGGGTCGCGCGGCTGACGCCCCGCGTTCACCCCCGCCGGGTGAGGCTCGCGCGCGCGCACCGCTGCGACCGTGGGACGAGCGCCCGAGAGGAGCCGAGGATGACGGCTGCACCGATCCCCCGACAGCAGGCACCGGCCCCCACGGGCCCCTGGCACACGGCGCCGCCCGAGGCGGTGTGCGCCGCGCTCGACGTCGACCCGGCCGTCGGGCTGACGAGGGCGCAGGTCGCGGAGCGGCGCGCCCGCTACGGGCCGAACGCGCTCGCGCAGGAGCGCAAGGAGCGGCCGTGGCAGGCGTTCCTGCGCCAGTACCGCGACCTCATGCAGCTCGTCCTCGTCGGTGCCGCGGTCGTGAGCATCATCGCGCTCGGCGACGTGACGACCGGCGTCGTCGTGCTCGCCCTCACCGTCCTCAACGCGCTCATGGGCCTGCACCAGGAGGGCAAGGCGGCCCAGAGCGTCGCGGCGCTCCAGCAGATGCTCGTCATGACGGCCACCGTGCGCCGCGACGGGCGCCAGGAGCAGGTGCCCGCGGAGGAGCTCGTGCCGGGCGACGTCGTCGGGTTCGAGGCGGGCGGCAAGATCCCCGCGGACGGGCGGCTGCTCGTCGCCGCGTCGCTGGAGATCGAGGAGGCCGGGCTCACGGGCGAGAGCACGCCCGTCGCGAAGGGCGTCGCGGCGGTCGCGGCGGACGACGCCCCGCTCGGCGACCGCACCGACATGGCGTACATGAACTCCCAGGTCACGCGCGGGCGCGGCGAGATGGTCGTGACCGCCACCGGCATGACGACCGAGGTGGGCCGCATCTCCGGGATGCTCAGCGGCGTCGAGCAGGACAGGTCGCCGCTCACGCGTCAGCTCGACCGCATCACGGTGATCATCACGGTCATGGCGGCGGTCGCCCTCGTCGTGGTCGTCGTGCTGGGGCTCGTGCGCGGCGAGGACTTCGACAGCCTCTTCGTCGTCGGGATCAGCCTGGCGATCGCCGCCATCCCGACCGGTCTGCCCGCCGTCGTGACCATGCTCCTGTCGCTCGGCACGCGGCGGCTCGCCGAGGAGGGCGCGATCGTCAAGCGCCTCAAGTCCGTCGAGACGCTCGGGTCGACGTCGGCGATCTGCTCCGACAAGACCGGGACGCTCACGCTCAACCAGATGACCGCGCGCCGGCTCGTGCTCGCCGGGCGCCGGTTCTCCGTCGACGGCGAGGGGTACTCCACGACCGGCCGCATCCTCGCGGCGGCCGGCTCGACCGACGTCCCGCTCGAACCGGTCGCGCTCCCGCTGGCGCTCGCGAGCGACGCCGTCGTGCGCGACGGCGAGTGCCTGGGCGACCCCACGGAGGGCGCGGTCGTCGTCCTCGCGGCGAAGGCCGGGCTCGACGTCGAGGAGACGCGCGCGGAGCACCCGCGCGTCGCGGAGGTCCCGTTCGACGCCGCGTACAAGCTCATGGCGACGTTCCACGAGATCGACGGCGAGCTCGTGTGCTTCGTCAAGGGCGCCCCGGACGTGCTGCTCGCCCGCTCGGCGCGATACCTGACGGCCGACGGCGGGTCGGCGCCCCTCGACGACGAGGGCCGCGCGCGCGTCCTCGCGGAGAACGACGCGCTCGCGGGCGAGGGCATGCGCGTGCTGGCCGTCGCGCGCCGCACCGTCGCGCGCGACGAGCTCGCGGGCGACCTGCTCGCCGCGGTGCGCGACCTCGAGCTCCTCGCGCTCGTCGGGATCGTGGACCCACCGCGCCGCGAGGCGCGCGACGCCATCGCCGAGTGCCGCGACGCCGGCATCCGCGTGCGGATGATCACGGGCGACCACGTCACCACGGCCGCGGCGATCGCCGGGCAGCTCGGCATCGAGGGGCGCGCGCTCACGGGCGCCGAGTTCGCCGCGATGTCCGACGCGCAGCTCGAGGCGGAGGTCGGCGAGATCGGTGTGGTCGCGCGCGTGGCGCCGGAGGACAAGGTGCGGCTCGTCGACGTGCTCAAGCGGACGGGCGACGTGGTCGCGATGACGGGCGACGGCGTGAACGACGCCCCCGCCCTGACGCGCGCGGACATCGGCGTCGCGATGGGGATCACGGGCACCGAGGTGACCAAGGACGCCGCCGAGATGATCCTCACCGACGACAACTTCGCCACGATCGTGGCGGCGGTCGAGGGCGGCCGTGGTCTCTACGACAACCTCATGAAGTACATCCGCTTCCAGATGGTCGTCCTCGTCGGGTTCATCCTCACGTTCGTCGGCGCGGGCATCTTCACCGTGGCCGGCGGCACCCCGCTCACGCCGCTGCAGATCCTCTGGGTCAACTTCGCGATCGACGTGCTGCTCGCGATCGGCCTCGGCTTCGACGCCGCGACGCCCGGGCTCATGCGGCGCCGACCCCGCCCGCCCACGGAGCCGGTCATCGGGCGCGCGCTCGGCGTGCGGCTCGCCGTCGGGGGCGTGCTCATCGCCGTCGGCACGCTCGTCGCCGTCGCGTGGGGCGAGGCCGACGCCGACCTCGCCGTCGCGACGACGATGGGGCTCACCGCGATGTCGCTCCTGCACGTCGTCGCCGCGCTGGAGTGGCGCGACCCGCGGGCGAGCATCCTGTCCTCCGAGACGCTCGCGAACGGCCGGTTCGTCGTGCTCCTGCTCGCGTCGCTCGGGCTGACGTTCCTCGTGACGACGCTCGACGGGCTGCAGCGGATCTTCGGCACCGTCGACCTCGACGGCGGCCAGTGGGGCGTGTGCGCGCTCGTCGCGCTCGCGTTCCTCGTCCTCGTCGAGCTCGGAAAGCTCGTGCTGCGGACGGTCGACCGGCGCCGCGCCTGAGGGCGTCTCCTCGGAAGACCCGTCAGGGCACGACGCCGAGCTCGCGGCCGCGCCGCACCGCCTCGCGCCGCGAGCCGACGCCGAGCTTGCGGTAGACCGACTTCAGGTGGGCCTTGACGGTGTTGACCGACACGAAGAGGTCGGCCGCGACCTCGGCGTTGCTCGCCATGGACGGCAGGACGGCGAGGACCGCGAGCTCGCGCTCGGTGAGCGGCTCGACGAGCGGGACCGGCTCCGGCGCCCGGCCCGGAGGGTCGAGGTGGGCGCGCAGCAGCTCGCCGAGCGCGTCGTCGCGGCGCGCGGCCGCGCGCGCGAGCGGCTCGTCGAGCTCGGTGCCCCGGACCGCGAGGAACGGCCGGACGACCCGTTCCGCTGCGGCCAGCTCGAGGGCGCGCCCGAGCGGGGCGTCGACGCGGCGTGTGCCCGCCCGCGCGAGCGCGGACGCCACGACGAGCGCCGCCTCCACCCGCACGACGACGTCCGCCTCCTCCCCCGGCGTGTCCCCGAGGTCCGCGACGGCGCGCTCCGCCGCCCCGGTGCGACCCGCGGCCAGGAGCTCGCGCGCGCCGCACACCGCGACCACCGCGGCGCTCCCCAGCCGTTCCCGCGCGACGCGCGCGCCGAGCGCCGGGCCCGTGCCGTCGTCGACCCGGCGGGCGGCCGCCGTGGCGCGCACCCACAGGTCCGCGAGCACGGGGGGCGTCGCCGACCGCCCCAGGGCGCGGTCCGCGGCGACGAGCGCCTGCCGCGCGGCCCGCGCGTGCCCACGGTCCGCGGCGACGAGCGCCTGGAGCAGCCGGACGGCGGCCTCCGACGCGGGCTCGCGACCACCGGCGTCCGCCGCGAGCGCGTGCGCGAGGTGCCGGTCGAGCCCGTCGTCCGACGCCCGGAGGTAGCGCACCCACGCGCGCGCCGCGTGCGCGGGACGCACGTGCGCGTACCCGTCCCAGCCGCGCCGCTCGGCCTCGACCAGCACGGCGCGCGCGGCGGCGTCCCCCGCGTCGAGCCGACCCGCCGCGACGGCGAGCAGCGCCGCGGCGGCGCGCGCTCCGAGGGCGTAGAGCTGCGGGGCGGGCCAGGACCGGCCACCCGGAGCGGCGGCGGTCCCCGACGCCCTCTCCGACCCCGGCTCGGGGCCCACCGCGCACCAGGCGAGGCCCGCCGCGCGGTGCGCCCGCGCGAGGCCCCGGTACGTCTCGAGGGCGGGGAACGGGTACGGCACGGCGTCCGCCGCGGCGAGCGCGGCGCCCGCCGCTGTCGCGAGGCTGCGCACGTCGCCCGTCGTGCGTGCGGCCGAGGCGGCGAGCAGCTCGAGGAGCACCGCCGCCGCCGGGTCGGCAGCCGGCTCCGCGGCGACGGCGAGGAGGTGCCGCGCCCGCTCGAGGTGGAGCCGGACGGCGTCGAGCCGCTCGTCGACGGACGCGAGCGCGCCCGCGCACAGGTGCAGCCGGGCGTCGGGTCGCAGGGCGGCGTACGGCACGCGCCGCAGGACCTGGGCGACGCTCTCGCGGTGCGGCCCCGCGAGCTCCGCGGCCGCCCCCTCGACGAACACCTCGCCGAGCAACGGCCAGTCCTCCGCGTCCGCCGCGTGCTCGAGCGCGCGCAGCGCCTGACCGTCCTGCGCGAACCAGCGCGCCGCGGCCCGGTGCGCCTCGCGCAGGCCCGCCGGGTCCTCGGACCGCAGCTGGTGCAGGAGCATCTCGCGCAGCAGCGGGTGGTAGCGGTACCAGGTGCGTCGGCCGCCCGACGTCATGACGAACCCGTCCGCCGCGGCCAAGCCCGGGAGCAGCCGGTCCGTCGGCGCCCCCGGGTCGAGGACGGCCGCGAGGTCGGGGCACACCGCCGACGCCACGCTCGTGCGCAGGAGGAACCGCCGGGCCTCGGGCCCCTGGCTGTCGAGGACCTCCGCGAGCAGGAACTCCGCCGCCGAGCGTGCGGCGCGCGCCCGGCTCGCGGCGTCGTGCTCCTCCACACGCAGCCGCACCCCGACGGCCCAGCCGCCGGTCGCGCCCACGACGCGCCCGGCGTCGTCCCCGGAGAGCGCACGCCCCTGCGCCGCCGCGAGCGCCGTGACCGCGGGGGCGTCGAACGCGAGCTCGGCCGCACCGACCTCGGTCATCTCGCCCTGCGCGCGCAGGCGCTGCAGCCGCAGGAGCGGGTCGACGCGCGTGAGGACCACGAGGTGCAGGGGCAGCCGGTAGCGCAGCAGGTCGTCCACCGTGGCCGCGACCTCGGGGCACGCGGCGTGGTGGAAGTCGTCGAGCACGAGCACCACGGGCTCGGGCAGCGCCTCGATCGCCGCGAGGACACGGCGCAGGAGCGCGGGCGTGAGGCGCTGCGGCACGACGAGGGTCTCGAGCGCGTGTCCCGGCGGCACCGCCCCGGCCGCCCGCAGCGCGGCGAGCACGTCGGCCCAGAAGGCCGCCGGCTTGTCGTCGAACGGCTCGAGCGTCAGCCACGCGACGCGTGGGCCGGTGCCGCCGTGCGCCCACCGGGCCGCCGCGGTCGTCTTCCCCCAGCCCGGGCCGGCAGACACCAGGGTGAGACGGCGCGTCGCCGCCGCGGCGACCAGCGCCTCGACCACCGGGCGGCCCATCGTGGACGACGGCAGCTCGGGGACCGAGGTGCGGGCGCGCGAGATGCCGGAGGCGTCCGTGACGTGCGCGACGTCCTCCGGCTCGGCACGGGGCTCGACCGAGGCCATGGGGGCAGGGTATTCCCGGGCCCCCCGGACCGCAGGGCGAGCCGAGCGCGGGCTCGCCACGGGCCTCAGGCCGGACCGGGCCCGGCCGGCGGCACGACGACGGCGGGCGGCCGGGCGAGGATCTCGACGACGACGAGCACGAGGCCCGCGACAAGCGCGACCCCGACGACGAGGCCGGGCGTCGGTGTGCCCGCCAGGAGCAGGACGAGCGCGGCGACCGCCACGATCACGACGCGCACGAACGCCTTGTGCCGCCCGAGCCAGTCGCCGACAGGACCCGTCGAGACGCCCCGTCCCTCGCCCCAGCCGCGGACGGCGGCACCCGCGCGGCCCAGCCCCGCGCGCAGGCTGCGGGCCGAGGCGCTCGGCCCGCCCACGTACGCGGCGAGCGCGACCACGAGGCCCAGCACGCCGACGGTGCGCAGCGTCAGGCGCAGATAGCCGACGGCCTGGTCGAAGACGACCTCCGCGGCGTCGAGACGCACCACCTGCCCCGAGAGCGCGCCGAGGTACAGGCCCCGCGCGACGGCGAGCCCGACGCCCAGCGCGACCATCGCCCCCGTGAGGGCGAGCCCGGCCACGACGAGCGCGCGCGAGCGGTGGTTCGCGACGAGGACCCCCGCGGCGAGCAGACCGAGCACGACCCACGGCAGCCACGTCGTGAGCGTGACGACCTGGGCGTACCGGTTCTGGAGCATGACGAGCTCGGCGGACTGCGCGACGGTGAACGTCGCGTCGACCGACGGGATGCGGGCCGCGAGGTCCAGGCCGCGGTCCACGAGGCGCTCCTTGAGCAGGTCGATCAGCCCGGAGAGCTGGATGGACAGGCGGCCGTCGTCGCTCACCTGGAGGACGTCGCCGTCCTCGCCGCGCATCACGGCGACGAGCTGCTGGTGCGCCACGCGGTTCGCCTGGAGCCAGGCGCCCTCGAACGCGTCGCTCTCCACGAGCCGCGTCGCGGTCTCGTGCACGAGCGACTCGACGCCGCTCGTGAGCGGCGCCTCGAGCGCGGCCAGCGCCTGGGTCGCGCGCGGCGGGACGTCGCGCTCCTCGAGCCCGCCGACGAGGTCGTCGACGAGCGCCCCCACGTCGACGCGCGACATGACGACCTCGGTGAGCCGCCCGGCCACCGCGGACTGCACGACGGGGTCGCCCGCGAGCGGACCGACCGTCGCGACGTAGCGGTCGGTGTCCGTGAGCTCGCGCTGCGCCCACGCCGAGACCGCGCCGAGCGGCGCGAGGAGCGCCCCGAGCGTGATGAGGACCGCGCACGCCGCGGCCCGCAGCCCGCGCCGGGGTCGCCGACCCGCCTGCTGCGGGGTGGCGTCGTCGTCCGAGCCCCCGGGCGGCGCGGCGGGCGGGCGCTCCTCGAGCCGCCGGCGCAGCTCCGCGTTCTCGCGCTCCAGCGCGGCGAGGCGCGCGGCGACGTCGGACGCGTCGCGCCCCGGCGCGGTCTGGTCGGCCATCGCCCGTCCTCAGGCGAGCGCTCGGGCCTTGAGCCGGGCGAACTCGTCGGCGTCGATCGTTCCGGCGTCGTAGAGGGCCTTGGCGTCGGCGATCTCGCTCGCGGGCGACCTGCCGGAGCCGGCCGTGGCCCGCACGTAGTCGTCCATGACCTGGCGGCGCGCCAGCTGCTCCTCCGCGTGCCGCTCCGCCATGCCCCGCCCGCGCGCGATGACGTAGACGAGCGCGGACAGGTACGGGACGACGATCAGCGCGACGATCCACAGCGCCTTCCACCAGCCGCTGAGCGTCTTGTCGCGGAACAGGTCCGCGACGATCTGGAACAGCACGACGAGGTAGGCGATGAAGAAGAACCACCACACCATGAGCCAGAACCAGTCCCAGAATCCGTCCATCGGGCACCCCTCGTGTCGGGTCACGGCGGTCCCGTGACGCTCCCACTGTGGAGCGGCGCGGGCGCCCGCGTGCTCACCCGTCGGGGGTAGTCGGCCGACCGGCGTCCCGGGCCACCCCCGCCGGGTGATCCGGCCCGGGCCCGCACCCCCGCATCCTGGACCGACGTGGGCGACCCGGGAGAAGGACGCATGGACCGCACGACGCTGGTCGAGGTGACGGTGCTGGGGCCGGTGGTGCTGCCCGAGCCCGACCTCGCCGAGCTCGGCGTGCGCCGGTCCGTGGAGTGCACCCGGCTCGAGGCCCGGGTCCGCGACCAGGCCGCGCTCTACGGGCTGCTCCAGCGGCTCGCGGCGCTGGGGCTCGACCTCGTCGAGCTGCGCACGGCGGCGCCCGGCGGCCGGCCCGACGTCGAGCTCGTCGTCCGCGGCCCGGTGGGCGCGCTCGTGCAGCAGATGCTCGACGACGTCGGTCGTGCGCAGCCGGCGACCAGCACGACGTACCGCGTGCGGGCCACGGACCTCGTCGGCGTGCTCGGCGCCGTGACCGGGCTGCCCGCCGACGACGGGGGCGCCGACCGCCCGCCCGGCGACGACCGGCCCGACGCGACCGCCATGGACGTGCGCATCGCGCAGCTGCGCGACCTCGCCGCGCTGCGGGACCGGGGCGTCCTCACCGACGCCGAGCTCGCAGAGCAGAAGGCGCGCGTCCTCGAGCCGTGAGGGCGGCAGGCCGGGCGGGTCGGCCACGCGCACGGCAGGGCGATGCCCGTTCCGCCTCCTTCGCGTTACGTCGTCCCACCACGCGAGACGATGGGGACCACGCTGGGGCCAACTGATGCACTAGCGCATAGTGGCAAGCACATCACGAAGCGCTTGCTCGTGTGTCAGACCCCAGGAGGACTCATGGCCATCTCACGCCGCTCGTCGGTCACCATCTCTCTCGTCGCGGCGGCGGGGATCCTCGCGGGCTGTGCGGGCGGGAGCGACCCGTCCGGCGGCGGGGACGACGCCGCGCCGCAGATCTCGTTCCTCTACTCCCCCTACGCGGACTACGCGCCGTTCTTCCTCGCGGAGGACAAGGGGTACTTCGAGGAGGCGGGCGTCGACGTCGAGCTCCTCGCCAAGGGCGGGACGTCCGGCGAGACCTACCAGCTCGTCAGCACGAACAACGTCACGGCCGGCGGCGCGACGTGGGGTGCGGGCCTGTTCAACGCCACCGAGGCCGGCGCGTCGCTCTCGGTGATCGCGAGCGTCTCGCGCGTGCCGGAGAGCGGGCCGAACCCGGCCCCGTTCGTCGTCGCGGCCGGCTCCGGCATCACGTCGATCGAGCAGGTCGCCGGGAGCCGCGTCGGGATCCCGGGCGACGGCGGCTTCGGCATCTACTCGGTGGCCAAGGCGCTGGAGGCCGGGGGCCTCACGCTCGACGACGTCGAGCTCGTCAACGTCGGCCCGCCGGAGACCGGTCCCGCGCTCGTCGGCGGCTCCGTGGACGCCGCCTGGTCGATCGAGCCCATCTCGTCGTCGCTCGAGAGCGAGGGCATCGCGTCCGAGATCCTCCCGATCGACTACCACGCGGGCACCGAGCTCGGCGCCCTGGTGTTCAGCACCGAGTACGTCGACGAGCACCCCGACGCGGTCGTCGCGTTCACGGCCGCCTACCTGCGCGCCGCCGCGGAGCTCGAGGCGGGCGGCTGGGACGACCCGGCGAACCAGGAGATCATCGCGCGGTACACCGAGCTCCCGGTCGAGACGCTCACGTCGCTCGCGCTCACGGAGCAGGACCCGACGGGCGAGATCGACTGGGAGGACGTGCACGCCCAGGAGCAGTTCTTCCGCGAGCGCGGGACGCTCGAGTACGAGGGCGAGGCGGACGTCGAGAGCATCTTCCGCGCCGACCTCCTCGAGCAGGCGCGCGAGCGGGCCGCGGAGCTCGGCTCGTGACGGCCGTCTCCGTCGAGGGCCTCTGGAAGGGGTTCCACGACCGTCGCCGCGACGACGTGCTCGTCGCGCTCCAGGACGTGTCCCTCACCATCGAGGACAACGAGTTCGTCTGCGTGCTCGGACCCTCCGGGTGCGGCAAGAGCACCCTCCTGCGCATCCTCGCGGGCCTGGAGGAGGCCGACCGCGGGACGGTGACGATGGCGGCCCGTCCGTCCGTCGTCTTCCAGGACCACGGCGTGCTGCCGTGGCTCACGGTCGAGCAGAACGTCGAGTACCCCCTGCGCCTGCGGGGCGTGCGGCGCTCGGCCCGGCGCGAGCGCGTCGCCCCGCTGCTGGACATGGTGGGCCTCACGGAGTTCCGGGGCTTCTACCCGCACCAGCTCTCGGGCGGCATGCGGCAGCGCACGTCGGTCGCCCGGGCGCTGGCCGACGACGGCGCGACCCTCCTCATGGACGAGCCGTTCGGTGCGCTCGACGAGCAGACGCGCGTCGTGCTGCAGCAGGAGCTGCTCAAGATCTGGTCCCAGACGTCGCGGTCGGTGCTCTTCATCACGCACAGCGTCGACGAGGCGCTCGTGCTCGCGGACCGCGTCGTCGTCATGTCGGCCCGGCCCGGCCGCATCCTCGCCGACGTGCGTGTCCCGTTCGACCGCCCGCGCGACATCCTCGAGCTGCGCCGCGACCCTCGCCACGGCGAGATCACGTACGAGCTGTGGCGCCTGCTGCGGGACGCCGAGGCGCAGGACGCCGAGTCTCACGACGCGTCCGGGGCGGACGAGCGCTCCGCCGCCGGTGCCCGGGAGGCGGTCGCATGACGACCCCGACCGACGAGCGCACGCCCGCCCGCCCGACCGGCCCGGCCGCGAGCGGCGGGACCCCGGAGGGGACCCGGGACGGCGCCGACCGCACCGCCGAGATCACGCGCGAGCTGACCGAGGAGCTGCGCCGCAGGCGCACGGGTCGCTTCGTGCGCGTCGTCGGGCCGTTCACGCCGCTCCTGCTCCTCGCGGTGTGGGAGCTCGCGAGCCGGACGAACGTGCTCGACGCGCGGTTCTTCCCGCCGCCGTCGTCGATCGCCGAGACGTTCGCACAGCTCGTCGGGAGCGGCGAGCTCTTCGAGCACGCGGGCATCACGCTCACGCGCATCGCGATCGGGTTCGTGCTCGGCGCCGTGCCGGGGCTGGTCCTGGGCATCGCGCTCGGGTCCGTCACGACCCTGCGCACGCTCCTCGGGCCGATCTTCGCGAGCCTGCTGCCCGTGCCCAAGGTCGCGATCTTCCCGCTGCTGCTCCTCGTGTTCGGCCTCGGCGAGGCGAGCAAGTACGTGATCGTCGCGATCGGCGTGTTCTTCTACGTCTTCTACAACGCGATGGGCGGCGTGCTCCAGACGCCGCAGATCTACTTCGACGTGGCGACCGCCAACGGGGCGGGCCGGCTCCAGCGCTGGCGGACGGTCGCGCTGCCCGCCGCGCTGCCGAGCATCTTCACCGGGCTCAAGCTCGCCGTCGGCGGCGCGTTCGTCATCATCGCGGCCTCGGAGTTCGTCGGGTCGCGCAACGGCCTGGGCTATCTCATCTGGAGCTCCTGGACGACGTTCGCCGTCGCGAAGATGTACGTGGGCATCGTCACCATCTCCGTGCTGGGCTACCTCTCCACGACCCTGGTCACGGTGCTCGAACGACGTCTCGTGCCCTGGTCCCGTCAGTAGGAGGCAGCATGAACCCCCATCACGACCCGTCCCGCGCGCCCGGGGCCGACGCATGAGCGTCGTCCCGGCCGCGGACCGGATCTACCACGAGCTGCGCCGTCGGATCATCTTCACCGAGCTGCGCCCCGGCGAGGAGATCGACGTCACCGAGACGGCGTCCGAGTTCGGGACGTCGCGCACGCCGGTGCGCGACGCGCTGCACCGCCTCGACCACGACGGCCTCGTGGACGTGCGGCCGCGCGCCCTGTGCCGCGTCGCCCCGGTCACCCTCAAGACGCTCGTCGACGTGCTCGACGTCCGCGAGGCGACGGGACCGATGGCGACGCGCCTCGCGGCCGCCCACGCGAGCCCGGCGGAGGTCGACGAGCTCGCGGCCATCGCCGAGGGCACGTACCCGCAGGCGCAGGACGTGCAGTCGATCCTGTCGGCGTCGCACCTGTTCCACTGCCGGGTCGCGAAGTACTCGCGCAACCCGCGCCTGCACGCGATCACCGAGCTCGCGCTCGAGGACCTGGAGCGGGCGTTCCGGCTCTGCGGGCGTCAGCCCCTGGAGCCCGGGCCGCCGCTCGACGACCACCGGCTCCTCATCGAGGCGCTCCGCGCGGGCGACGGCGAGCGCGCCGCCCGGCTCGAGCTCGAGCACATCCGTCGCGGTCGCAGCGTCGTCATGGGCCTCGCGATCGACTCCGGGGCGTTCTTCGGCGACGACTGACCGCCTGCCTCGCGCGACGACCCGCGCGTCCCTCCCGCCCCACCCGCACGACCCGACCCGCCCCACCCCACCCCGACCACCCGAGAGGACCGCCGTGCCCGCCACCCCCACCGTGCGCGTCGTCGCCGCGGACGCCCGTGCCCGGGCCCGCGCGGCGCTCGCCGCCCACGACCCCGCCGACGCCGACCTCGCGGCCCGTGCCGTCGTGGCGGGGGACGCGTCGGGGTGGCCCGAGTTCGGCCTGGCGCTCCTCGTCCGCGAGCTGCGGGAGGCGCGCGAGCGGACGACGACGGGGCGGGCCCGGCCCGCGGGGCCGGCCGCCGTCGTGACCGGGGCGACCGCGACGCTGGACGCGCACGACCTCCCCGGGCCGGTCGCGCTCGCCGCCGCGGTCCGCCAGGCCGCGGGGCTCGCGCGCGGGCTCGGCGTCGGCGTCGTCGCCGTGCGCCACGCGGGCGGCACGGGGCGCGTCGGCGCGTACGTCCGCGCGCTCGCCGAGGACGGGCTGGTCGGGGTCGCGCTCGCGCAGTCCCCCGCCACCGTCGCCCCGTACGGCGGGACCGCTCCCGTGGTCGGCACGAACCCGCTCGCCGTGGCGGTGCCGCGGGCCGGGCAGGGTCGCGCGCTCGTCGTGGACGCCGCGACGAGCGCCGTCACGCTCGCGGACGCACGGCGCCACGCCCGGGAGGGCACGCCCCTGCCCGACGGCGCGGCCCTCGGCCCCGACGGCGAGCCCACCCGGGACGCGGGTGCCGTCGGTGCGCTGCTCCCGGCCGGTCTGCTCGGGTCCCTGCTCGGCCTCACGGTGGAGGCGCTCGCCGGGCTGGTGACCGGCGCGCGCGGCGACGCCGTGGGGCGCGGGCTCTGGGTCCTCGCGCTCGACCCCCGCGCGTTCGGCGCCGACGACCTCGCCGACCGGGCCAGCCGCCTCGGCGACGACTGGACCCGCGCCGGGGGCCGCGTCCCGGGCGCCCGGCCGGACGCGGAGGCGTTCGACGTCGACCGCGACGTCTGGGACGCGCTGGACCCGGCGACGGGAGACGCGTCGTGACGCTCCGGCTCACCGTCAGCCCCGCCGACGACCTGCTCGACGTCGCCCGCCGCATCGAGGTGAGCGGCGCCGCACCCGGCGCGCTCGTCACGGTCCGCGCGACGACGGACCGCGCCGGGACGCCGTGGTCCGCCCGCGCGACCTACCGCGCGGACCGGGCCGGCACCGTCCGGCTCGACCGCGACCCGCCGATGACCGGCGACTACGGGCGCGTCGACGGGATGGCGCTCCTCACGTCGCAGCGGCCCGACCCGACGCCCGGCACGGCCCCCGGCCGGCCCGCCGCGACCGACGTCGCGCGCCCGCTGCGCACGCGCCTCGAGGCGTGGGACGAGCACGACGCCGCGCAGCGCGCGACGGCCGACCTCGTGCAGCGCTGGACCGGGCCGGGGGTGCGACGGCGCGAGGTCCGCGAGGACGGCCTCGTCGGCACGCTCTTCGTGCCGCCGGGCGACGGCCCGCACCCGACGATCGTCGTGCTCAACGGCTCCGGCGGGGGGATCAACGAGCAGCGCGGCGCGCTCTACGCGTCGCGCGGCGTGCAGGCGCTCGCGCTCGGCTACTTCGGCGCGCCCGGGCTGCGCGACCACATCACCCGCACGCCGCTGGAGTACTTCGAGACCGCGCTGCGCCACGTGCACCGCGAGCTCGCGCCGCGTGCCGGCGTCGTCGTGGTGAGCGGCCAGTCCCGGGGCGGCGAGCTCGCGCTCCTGCTGGGCGCCACCTACCCCGGCCTGGTGGGCGCCGTCGTGGCCTACGTGCCCGGGGCCCACGTGCACGGTGCCCAGGGCGCCGCGGACCCTGCCCAGGGGTGGGACTCCCCCACGTGGACGCTCGGCGGCGAGCCGCTCCCGCACCTGTGGCAGGACAACCCCGGCGTGACGTGGCAGCCGTGGACCGGCGGGCCGCCCCCGGACCGGTACCGCGACGTCTACGTCGACGGCCTGCGCGACCGCGGGTTCGCCGCCCGGTCGCGCATCCCCGTCGAGCGCGTCGCGGGGCCCGTCGCGTGCGTCTCCGGCATGGCCGACGGGCTGTGGCCCTCGAGCATGTACGCGCGCCAGGTCGTCGAGACGCTGCGCGCCGCGGGCCACGCGCACGAGACGCTGCTGCTCGACTACCCCGACGCGGGCCACTCGATCGCCCTGCCCCACCTCCCCGTCGCGCAGGGCCCGACCCGCCACCCCGTCTCCGGCATCGAGCTCTCGGCCGGCGGGACCCCCGCGGGCAACGCGTACGCCGACGCCGACTCGTTCGCGCAGGTGTGCGCGTTCGTGGAGCGCGCGACGCGCGTGCCCTGACCTGCACCCTCCGACCCCGATCTTGACCCGACCCATCGACGAGAGGACCGACATGCCCGCAGTGAGCGCCGAGTACCGCCAGGAGTGGGAGCGGTGGCACCGCGCCCGGATCGACGAGCTGACGAGCCCGTACGGGTGGATGTCCATGGTCAGCCAGGACTGGCTGACGGGTGCCGAGCCGCTCCAGGTCGAGGGCGTGCCCGGCACGTGGTCGGTCCAGGACGACGAGGTCGTGTACACACCCGACGGCAGCGGCGAGACCGTGACGCTCGACGGCGCGCCCGTGACCTCACCGACGCCCGTGTCGACCGGTCACAAGTACTCCCTCGTGCCCGCGTTCTACGGCGACCTGCGCGTCGAGACCATCCGTCGCACCGACGCGACCGGACGCCAGATCTTCGGCGTGCGCGTCCGCGACCCGCGCGAGGCGGCCCGCAAGCGCCTCGACGACATCGAGACGTTCCCGCTCGACGAGCGCTGGGTCCTCCCGGCGCGGTTCACGCGGACGGCGGAGCAGGCGTCGGACTACCCGACGGTCGAGCGCGGGGTGTTCGAGGAGCAGCGCGTGATCGGCACCGTGACGTTCACCCTGGACGGGACGGAGCACACGCTCCTCGTCGCGGGGCGCCCGGACGACGACACGGGCATCGAGCGCGGCAACGCGCACTTCACCGACACCACGAGCGGCAAGGAGACGTACGGCAACGGCCGGCTCGTGCGCGTCCCCGACACCGAGCGCGACGGTGACACCGTGGTCGACCTCAACCGCGCCTTCTCCTTCCCGTGCGCGTTCACGAACTTCGTCACGTGCCCGCTCGCCCCGGCGCAGAACCGGCTCCCGGTCGCGGTGACCGCGGGCGAGAAGAAGCCGCCGCTCCAGATCGACCGCATCCAGACCTTCGCGCAGGCCTCCTGACCCGTCCGCGTCCGGGCGGCCTCCCGGGTGCCGCGCGGACCGATCTCTTGACACTCGGAAAGCGCTTCCCTACGCTGCGAGAGTCGCGCACACGGACGTGCCGCTCGAGAGCAGGACGGGAGAGCAGGACGCGGCGACCGCCGAGGTCACCGACCGTGCGCCCGGCCCGGACGGGCCTCGCCGCAACGACGCGGGGACGAGGACCGACGGCGTGCAGGAGGGCCGGCCCGGCGACGACGCCCGGCGGGTCGGTCGCATGACAGCGCTAACCAGCGTCGTGCCAGCACCATCCGACGAAGTGGAGCAGACGATGACGTCTACGCATGCGAGCCGACGAGGCAGGGCGGCGCTCGCCCTGTCCCTCGCGGCCGTCCTGGGAGGGACACTCCTCGGACCACCGGCGGCCGCGGAGGAGGCCGCGGACGAGTTCAGCGAGGTCCTCAGCTTCGAGTCCTACCAGCGCACCGCCCTGAACGGCCAGGACGGCTGGTCCTCCTCCTCCGCCGCCCGGGTCGTCGCCGACCCGCTCAACGGCAACAACCAGGTGCTCGAGATGGTCGGGGGGACCCAGCGGGCCCACCGCGCCGTCCCCGGCATCGCCGACGGGACGACCGGGACCGTGTTCTTCCGCTTCCTGCGCTCCGGGAGCGTCGACACGTCGTTCGGGATCACGGACCTCGACGCGCCGTCCGACTACGCGCACAGCCGCGCGTACGTGAACAACCAGAACGACGACGTCATGCTCGTGCGCGACGGCGGCGCCTTCAAGCCCGCGGGCGTGTGGTCGCGCGACACGTGGCAGTGCGTCTGGATCGTCGCGGACAACGCGACGGACAAGGTCAGCGTGTACAGCCAGGGCGGCCCCTACGAGGAGGTCACGCGGCTGCCCGCGGGCACCGAGCAGCAGTTCGGCTTCCGGCAGGCCGTGAGCGGCGCGCTCGACCGCTTCTTCTGGATCAACGGCGCGAGCAGCGCGGGCCGGCTCCTGCTCGACGACGTCGCGGTCGACACGACCGGGCAGAACCTCGCGGTCCCGACCGGCAACCCGGCCGACTGCGCCGGGGGCGGCACCGCACCCAGCGAGCCGCTGCTCAACCCGCTGCCGGACCCGACGCCGTCGACCCTCGGCATCGAGGTGACCGAGCTCGCCCAGCTCCCCGAGTCCTCGACGACCCCGGCGACGCAGGACCAGCGCCTCGTGCGGCACAACCGGATCACGCACCTCGACGAGATCCCGGACGGCTCCGGCCGCCTCATGGTGCCGGACAACAACGCGGTGCTCTACACGGTCGACAAGGACACCGGCGAGCACGTGGCGTACCTCGACGTGCGCCAGCAGTTCCTCGACAACTTCCACAACAGCGCGGGCCTCGGCACGGGCCTCGGCTCGGCCGAGTTCCATCCTGACTTCGCCGAGAACGGCCTGTTCTACACGGTGCACACCGAGGGCGGCACCGCGCTGACGCAGGACACGCCGGACTACCCGGCGTACGGCAACACCCAGTTCCACAGCGTCGTCACGGAGTGGAGGGCGACCGACCCGTCGGCACCGGTCTTCGCCGGCACGAGCCGTGAGGTGCTGCGCGTGCCGTTCGCGGGCCGCGTGCACACCGTGCAGCAGATCGCGTTCAACCCGACGGTGACCGAGGGCGACCCCGACTACGGCAACCTCTACGTCCTCGTGGGCGACGGCGGCAACGGTGTCGGCAACGGCAACCCGCAGGACCTCGCGACGCCGCAGGGCAAGGTCTTCCGCATCGACCCGCTCGGCGACGACAGCGCCAACGGGAGGTACGGGATCCCCGCGGACAACCCGTTCGTCGGGACCCCCGGTGCGCTGCCCGAGATCTACGCCCTCGGCCTGCGCGACCCGCACCGCATCAGCTGGGACCCCGAGGGCGACCACACGATGTACCTCGGGCACATCGGCGAGTGGCAGGTCGAGTCGGTGTACGCCGTCGAGCCGGGCGACAACTTCGGCTGGTCCGTGCGCGAGGGACCGTTCCTCGCGGACAACCGGCAGATCTTCCCCCTGCCCGCCGACGACGCGCAGCACGGCTTCACCTACCCCGTCGCCGCGTACGACCACAACCGCGACCCGGGCCAGACCGGTGACGCTGGCGTCGCGCTCAACGGCGGCTTCGTGTACCGCGGCGACATCCCCGAGCTGCGCGGCCGCTACCTGTTCACCGACCTCGTGCGCGGGTGGGTCCTGGGCACCGAGGCGGACGAGATGGTCCGGAACGACGGCGACCCGGCGGACCTCGCCGAGATCGAGCACCTGCGCGTGTTCGCCGACGGCGCGGAGACGACGTTCCAGCAGCTCGTCGGCGACCAGCGGGTCGACCTGCGGTTCGGCGCGGACGCCGACGGGGAGCTGTACCTCATCTCGAAGGCCAACGGGAAGATCTGGCAGCTGACGGGCGCGCGGCGCGCGACGGCCGCCTCCCCCGTCGCGCTGCCCGAGCTCGCCCCGAACCTCGTCGCGCACTACGACTTCGACCACCCCGTCCAGGGTGCGCCGACGTGGGAGGCGGACCAGGGCTGGTCGGGGACCGACATCGAGCTCGTCAACGGCGGCGTCGAGATGCGCGTGGCCGACCGGGCCTACCCCGGCGCGGGCGAGGCGCTCCAGACGCAGCAGATGAGCCCCCGCACGGCGTCGAACGACGACTGGAAGGCCGGCCTCTACGACCCCGA
Source organism: Cellulosimicrobium sp. EB106-03-01-XG111 (assembly GCF_058792115.1). Classification (NCBI taxonomy): domain Bacteria; kingdom Bacillati; phylum Actinomycetota; class Actinomycetes; order Micrococcales; family Promicromonosporaceae; genus Cellulosimicrobium; species Cellulosimicrobium sp. EB106-03-01-XG111. The sequence goes on along the minus strand of NZ_JBYTEQ010000022.1, from coordinate 19,035 downwards.
CGGCGTCGACTCGCTCGGCGCGTTCGCCGGGGCGGACGAGATCTCCGTGATGGGCTGGTTCAAGCCGACCGGCGAGCACCCCGCCCTCAACTCGGGCACGGCGAACCCCGACGACCGCTACAACGCGATCGGGCTCGCGGGCGTCCTCACGGGGACGTCGGACGGGCACGCGGTGCGCGCGCTGCTCGAGGTCATCACGGTCGACGGCGAGCTGCGGCTCGTCGCGCTCGGGCGTCGCCTCGACGGCGGCGGCTCGTGGACGTTCGCGGCCGACCTGCCGTGGGACCAGATCCTCCAGCGCGACCAGTGGGTGCACCTCGCCGCGACGTTCGACTTCGCGGGCGGCGAGATGAAGCTCTACCGCAACGGCGAGGAGCTCGAGGGCCGGTACACGGCCTCGAACCCGTGGGGCGCGGGCGCGACGTCGCCCACCGACCCGGCGGGGATCAAGATCGGCGGCAGCTTCCCGCAGGACACGCGCGAGGCGAACCCGTTCCACGGCCGCATGGACGACCTCATGTTCCTCGACGTCGTCCCGACGCCCGAGCAGGTCGCCGCGCAGTACGCGCTGTTCGGCGCCCAGCCGGTCGAGCCCCCGGCGCCGCCGTCGTGCGCACCGGCGGGCGAGCCGATCACCGACGTCCTCGGTGCCGAGCACTGGGCGCCTCGGACGCCGTCGAAGTGGCAGTTCCCGGGCGACGCGGTCGTGCTCGCGCAGGCGGGTGACAACCCGAACGACGGCATCCGCCGTCCGTTCGAGTACGCGGTCCTCACCGAGGGTCCGGAGCTCGGGTCGTTCGCGCTCGACGCCGAGGTACGGCTCGACGCCCCGGCGTCCGTGAACAACCGCGACGTGATCGTGGTGTTCGGCTGGCAGTCGGACACGCAGTACTACTACGCGCACCTGTCGCAGGACAACACGATCTACGCCCACAACGGCATCTTCAAGGTCGACGGCAAGGACCGGGAGCGGATCGACGACCAGTGGGACGGCGCCGTCGGTGCTCCCCCGGCGGTCACCGACGAGGAGTGGCACGACGTGCGCGTCGTGCGCTGCGCCGACAGCGGCGACGTCGCCGTCTACGTCGACGGGCTCGACACGCCGCTCCTCACCGCGAACGACACGACGTTCGGCACGGGACGCGTCGGGTTCGGCTCGTTCGACAACACCGGCAGCCTGCGCGGCCTCGTGGTCACGCCGGCCGAGGAGCCGGCCGGCGTGGCGCTCGACGTCGTCGTGACGCCGCGGTGCCTCGCGGGCAAGGCGTACCTCGCGGTCGCGGCGACGAACGGGTCCGACGCCGCGGCGGACGTGACGCTCACGACGGCGTTCGGGTCGCGCACGGTCGCGGGCGTCGCGCCCGGGGCGGCGGCCTACCAGGCGTTCGCCGCGCGCGCGACGGCGCTCGACGCAGGGTCCGTCACCGTGTCCGCCACGGCGACGGTCGACGGCGAGGAGGTGTCGAGCGAGGAGGTCGTCGAGCACGCCGCGCACGCCTGCGGCTGACGCCCTCCTGACCGCCCGCCGACCACCCGAGCCGCCCCGGCCCCCAACGGCTGCGTCCGACCAGCCCGCGGGACCGGGGCGGTTCCGCGCGCCCGTGGTCAGGCGGCCGCGAGCGCCGCCACGCCGCGCCGCAGCGCGAGCACCACAGCGCCCGCGACGAAGTAGTCCTGGTCGTCCTCGCGGCGCGCCGCCCGCACCCCCTCGTGCAGCTCCTGCGTCCGCTGGGAGAGCTCGCGCAGCGCCTCCTCGGAGGCGGGCTCCGTGCCGACGGACCGCAGCGCACCGGCGTAGGCGTCCAGGGCGCGCGCCGCGAGCGGCCGCAGGCGGGCGCCGAGCGCGAGGTCGTCGCGGTCCTCGCGCTCCCACTCGACGAGCAGGCGCACGAGCGACTCGACGACGTCGGCCGACCCCTCGAGCTCCTGCGCGCGCCGCACCTGCGACGCGGCCCAGTCGCGGTGCCGGCGCAGCCGGATGTTGGCGCGCGCGGCCTCGCGGGTCCGGGCGACGGCGTCGCGCGCCCGGGTGAGCGTCGGCTCCACCTCGCGCCGCCGCTCGTCCCACTCCTCCGCCGACGGCGGGCGCTCGCCCGCGAGGCCGTCGCCGAGCGCCTCGACCTGGTCGACGAGCGTGTCGCGCAGCCCGTCGAGGGCCTCCTCGGTCGGGGTGAGGGGCAGCGGCGGCACGAGCAGGTTGATGACGACACCGATGCCCGCCCCCACGACGACGAGACCGGCGTACGCGCCGACGAACTCGACCTTCGCGGCGTTGCCGATGATGAGCACGAACAGGGCGGACGTCACCGCCCACGTGCCCATCTCGCCGAACCGCCGCCAGCCCGCGCACAGGAGCGCGAGGCCCACGACGAGCGCGACGGACAGCGCGCTCGGGGCGAGGACGAGGTCGACGCCGCGGGCGATCGCCGCGCCGACGAGGATCGCGAGGATCGCCTGGGCCGACTCGCGGACGGAGCGCGCGAGCGTGCTCGTCGTCGCGACGACCGCGCCGAGCGGGGCGTAGTAGGGGTACTCGGAGAACGGGGCCGGGGCGAGCACCCCGACGTACCACGCGACCGCCGCCGCGAGCGCGCCCTTGACGGCCAACGACCACCGGGGGTGGCGCACCCACTGCCGCTGCGCCGCCGCGACCGCCCGGTGCGCCCGCGTCCCGGCCTCCACGACCCGGGGCGCCCGGGCCGCGAGCGGGGTCCGACCCGTGCTGCTCTCGTCTCGTGCCACGGCACGAGGGTGCCCCGCCCGGCGGGCGCCCGCACGCGCGCCCTCCCACCCGGGTGCTCGGCAACCGGGCGCGAGAAGCGGCTCGACGTGTGAGCGGGCAGAGCCGGTGCTTCACTGGCGGCGTCGGTGCAGCCAGACGCCGACGCCGTCGAGCACCACGGTGGCGTCGCGCACCCCTGCCGTCCGCCCCGTGGCTCCCACGAGGAGGCAGATGATGGTCCGACGACGCGGCCCGGCAGCCGCAGGAACGAGCATGGTGGTCGCCGCCCTGGCCCTGACCGGCTGCGCCCAGGGCACCGGTGACGACGGCTCGGACGTCGACTTCACGGCCGACGGGTCGCCGTCGGGAGTGCTCTCGGTCATGGGCTTCGGGACCGGCGACGAGATCGGCGAGGTCCGCTACGACCGCGCCGTCGAGGGCCTCGACGGCGTCGACGTCCGTCTCTCCGAGGGCGAGCTCGACATCCAGGCCTTCCTCTCGGCCGTCGCGTCGGGCAACCCGCCGGACGTGGTGTACGCGAACCGCGACCAGATCGGCACGTTCGCGTCCCGCGACGCGATCCTCCCGCTCGACGAGTGCGTCGCGGCCGAGGAGATCGACATGGACGCCTTCGTCGACACCGCGGTCGACCAGGTGACGTTCGACGGCAGCGTGTACGGGATCCCGGAGTTCAACCAGGTCCAGGTGACGATGGCGAACGCCGACCTGCTCGCCGCGGCCGGGCTCACCGTCGAGGACGTCGACGGCTCGGACCGCGAGGCCGTCACGGCGGCGAACGAGGCGCTCCTGCGCGCCGACGGCGGGACGCTGAGCGTCATCGGGTTCGACTCGAAGCTGCCGGAGTTCCTCCCGCTGTGGTCGAAGGCGGTCGGCGCCGACCTGCTCTCCGAGGACGGCCGCACGGCGCAGCTCGACGCCCCCGAGGTCGTCGAGTCGCTCGAGTGGGCGGTGGGGATCTACGACGCCCAGGGCGGCTTCCCCGCGGTCAAGACGTTCCGCGACTCCGCCGACTTCTTCGGCGCCGGGAACCAGTTCGCGACGGGCGCCCTCGGCGCGATGCCGATGGAGCAGTGGTACATCAACGTGCTCAACGAGTCGTCCCCGGACGCCCCCATGGCGTTCGACGCCGTGCGCACGCCCGACGGCGACGCGATCGCGTTCGCGTCGGGCTCCGCCTGGGCCGTCCCGCGCGGGAGCGAGAACCCCGCGGCGGCGTGCCGGTTCGCGCGCCTCATGACCGAGTCGGACGCCTGGGTCGAGGCGGCGCAGGCGCGCGCCGACGCGCGCGCGCAGGACGGCCTGGTCTTCACGGGCGTCCTCACCGGCAACGAGGAGGCGGACCAGCAGATCCGCGACGACCTCGTGCCCGACGACGCGCCCCAGCCGTGGCAGGACGCGATCGACGCGATGTACGAGGCGAACGACGCGACCTTCGCGCTGCCGGCGAACCCCGCGGACAACGAGTTCGAGACCGCCTGGCAGGACGCGGTGAACCGCGTCCTCAACGGCCAGCAGGAGCCGGCCGAGGCGCTCGCGCAGGCCCAGGACGAGGCGCAGAAGGCGCTCGACGACGCCTGGGCGCAGTGGGACGAGGAGGACTGAGGTGGCGGCAGCGGACGTCGCGCCGACCCTGCCGACCCCTCCCCCGGCGTCGGGCGGTCCGCGCACGGCGCCGGGCGGGCGCCGCCCGCGCCTGAGCGCGTCCGCGCGGCGGGAGCGCAACGCGGCGCTGCGCTTCATCAGCCCGTGGATCGTCGGGTTCCTCGTGTTCACGGCCTGGCCGATCCTCTACAGCGCCTACCTGTCGCTCACGGACTACGACGTCATCAACGACCCGACGTTCGTGGGCCTCGACAACTACCGGGAGATGGCGCAGGACCCGAAGGTCGCGCTGTCGCTGTGGAACACGCTGGTCTACACGGTGGTCCAGGTGCCCCTCTACACGGTCGTGGCGCTCGCGCTCGCGCTGCTCCTCAACCAGGCGGGCCGGTCGGCCGGCTTCTTCCGCACCGCGTTCTTCATCCCGAAGATGACGCCGCCGGTCGCCGTCGGCGTGCTGCTCCTGCTGCTGTTCAACGGCCAGTACGGCGTCGTCAACCAGGTCCTGTCCTGGTTCGGCATCCAGGGCCCGTCGTGGACGACCGACCAGGCCTGGATCAAGCCCGGTCTGGTGCTCATCAGCCTCTGGACCGTCGGGTCGGCCGTGATCATCCTGCTCGCCGCGCTGCGCAACGTGCCGAACGACCTGTACGACGCCGCGCGCGTCGACGGGGCGGGGTTCTGGCGCCGGACGCGCGCCGTCACGGTGCCGATGATCAGCGGCGCGCTGTTCTTCGTCGTCGTCATCAACACGATCGCCGGGTTCCAGATGTTCACCGAGGCGTACTCGGCCTACTTCGGCGCCGGGAACTCCACCTACCGCAACGACGCCGCGCTGTTCTACGTGATCTACCTCTTCCAGGAGGGGTTCCAGGAGCTCCACATGGGGTACGCGTCGGCGCTCGCGTGGCTGCTGTTCGTCGTCATCATGCTCGTGACGCTCGTCCAGCTCGTCGTGTCCCGACGGCTCGTCTACTACGAGGGGGAGCAGCGATGACCACCGCACCCTCCTTCCCCCGCCCCGCCGTGAGCGGCCCGGGCGCCGCGCCGGACCCGGCGACGGGTGCGCCCGAGGCGCAGGGCACGCCGCCTCCCGCCCGGACCCGCGGCGCCGGGCGCGGACCACGCCGGCGGTGGCTGCGCGCCGTCGTGCTGGCTGCGCTCGTGCTCGCCACGGTCGCGTTCGTGTACCCGCTGCTGTGGCTGCTCTCCGCGTCGTTCAAGCCACGCGCCGAGGTGTTCGACAACCGGCTCGTGCCGCGCACGTTCACGCTCGACAACTACGTGACCGTGTGGCAAGAGGCGCCGCTCGCGCTGTGGCTCGGGAACACCGTCGTCGTCACCGTGCTCGCCGCGGGCCTCGTCACCGTGTCGAGCGCGCTCGTCGCGTGGGGCTTCGCGTTCTTCCGCTTCCGCGGCCGCGGCGCCCTGTTCGCGCTCGTGCTCGCGACCATGATGCTGCCCGGCGCGGTGACGATGATCCCCACGTTCCTCATCTGGAACCAGCTCGGGCTCGTGGGGACGAACGTGCCGCTGTGGGCGGGGAACCTCTTCGCGAGCGCGTTCTACGTGTTCCTGCTGCGGCAGTTCTTCCTCGGCCTGCCGCGCGAGCCGTTCGAGGCCGCGCGCCTCGACGGAGCGAACAACTGGCAGATGTTCTGGCGCATCGCGGTGCCGCTGTGCCGGCCCGCCCTCGTCCTGACGCTGCTCTTCGAGGCCCAGGCGGCGTGGACGGACCTCATGCGCCCGCTCATCTACCTGCAGGACTCCTCGACGTTCACGATCCCGCGCGGGCTCAAGGCGCTCATCGACCAGTTCGGTCCCGGCGGCGAGTCGCAGTGGGAGGTCGTCGTCACGGCCTCCGTCATCACGACCCTCCCGATGATCCTCCTCTTCTTCCTCGGCCAGCGGCACTTCGTCGAGGGGGTGGCGACGACCGGGAGCAAGGGCTGAGCCCGCGGTCTCCACCACGCACAGCACCACCCACCACGCACCACGCACACGCACCACCCACGGAAGGACGGCAGCACCATGCGAGCACTGACCTGGCAGGGACGCGAGAAGGTGAGCGTCGAGGACGTGCCCGACCCCCGGATCGAGCAGCCCACGGACGCGATCGTGCGCGTCACGTCGACCGCGATCTGCGGCTCCGACCTGCACCTGTACGGGGTGCTCGGGATGTTCCTCGACGCCGGCGACGTCCTGGGCCACGAGACCATGGGCGTCGTGGAGGAGGTCGGGCCCGAGGCGGGGAACCTCCGGGTCGGCGACCGCGTCGTCGTCCCGTTCAACATCGCGTGCGGGCACTGCTGGATGTGCGAGCGCGGCCTGCAGACCCAGTGCGAGACGACGCAGGTCCGGTCGCAGGACAAGGGCGCCGCGCTCTTCGGGTACACGAAGCTCTACGGCCAGGTGCCCGGCGGCCAGGCGCAGTACCTGCGCGTGCCGCAGGCCCAGTACGGGCCGGTCGTCGTGCCCGACGACGGCTCCCCGGACGAGCGGTACCTCTACCTGTCCGACGTCGTACCCACCGCGTGGCAGGCCGTCGAGTACGCCGACGTGCCGCCCGGCGGCACGGTCGCGGTGCTGGGGCTCGGCCCGATCGGCCAGATGTCCGCACGGATCGCGCTGCACCGCGGCGCGTCCCGCGTCGTCGGGATCGAGCGCGTCCCGGAGCGGCGGGCGATGGCCGAGCGCCACGGCGTCGAGACGCTCGACCCGTCGGCGGTCGACGACCTCGTCGGCGCGGTGCGCGACCTCACGTCCGGCCGCGGCGCGGACTCGGTCATCGACGCCGTCGGGATGGAGGCGCACGGCTCCCCCGTCGCCGAGGCCACCCAGAAGGTCGTCGGCGTCCTGCCCGACGTCCTCGCCGCGCCCCTCACGGAGCGCGCCGCGACCGACCGCCTCGCGGCCCTCTACACCGCGATCGACCTCGTCCGCCGCGGCGGCACGATCTCGATCTCCGGCGTCTACGGCGGGGCGAAGGACCCGCTGCCCATGATGCAGCTCTTCGACAAGCAGGTGACGCTGCGCATGGGGCAGGCGAACGTGCGGCGCTGGACCGACGACGTCCTCCCCCTCGCCGCCGACGTCTCCGACCCGCTCGGCGTGCTGGACCTGCGCACGCACCGGCTGCCGCTCGAGTCGGCCCCGGACGCGTACCGCACGTTCCAGCGCAAGGAGGACGGCTGCATCAAGGTCGTGCTCGACCCGTGGGCCTGACCACCGTCGACGCGGTCGTGGTCGGCGCGGGGCCCAACGGCCTCGTCGCCGCGAACGCGCTCGCCGACGCGGGGTGGGACGTGCTCGTGCTCGAGGCGCAGGAGACGTACGGCGGCGCGGTCCGCTCCGCCGAGGTCGCGGCACCGGGGTACGAGACGGACCTCTTCAGCGCGTTCTACCCGCTCGCGGCGGGGTCGCCGGTGATCCGGGGCCTGCACCTGGAGGAGCACGGGCTCACGTGGTCCCGCGCCCCGGACGTCCTCGCGCACGCGCTGGACGGCGGCGGTGCCGCCGTCCTGCGCGCCCGTGCCGAGGACACCGCCGCCGGGCTCGAGGAGGTCGCGCCCGGCGACGGGGACGCGTGGCTCGAGCTCGTGGCCGGGTGGGACCGCGTGCGCGACCCGCTCCTCGACGCGCTGTTCAGCCCGCTCCCGGCGGCCGGGCCGGTGCTGCGCGTGCTGCGCCGGCTCGGCGCGGCGGGCACGCTCGACCTCGCGCGGCTCGCCGTCCTGCCCGTGCGCCGCCTCGCCGACGAGACGTTCCGCGGCGAGGGCGGCGGCCTGCTGCTCACGGGCAACGCGATGCACGCCGACGTCCCGCCCGACGCCGCGGGCAGCGGCGTGTTCGGCTGGCTCCTCGCCATGCTCGGCCAGGACGTCGGCTTCCCGGTCCCCACCGGCGGGGCCGGCCGGCTCCCCGACGCGCTCGTCTCCCGGCTCCGCGCCCGCGGCGGCGACGTCGTCACGGGAGCGCGGGTCGAGCGGGTGCACGTGGTGCGCGGCCGCGCGGTCGGCGTGAGCACGGCCGACGGGAGGCACGTGCGCGCCCGCCACGCCGTGCTCGCCGACGTCAGCGCGCCCGCGCTCTACCTCGACCTCGTCGGTGCCGACCGGCTCCCGGCGCGGCTCGTGCGCGACCTCGGCCGGTTCCAGTGGGACCACCCGACCGTGAAGGTGAGCTGGGCGCTCGACCGGCCCGTCCCGTGGACCGCGCCCGGGGCGCGCGGTGCAGGCACGGTGCACCTCGGCGTCGACCGGGCGGGGTTCGTCGACGTCGCGGCCTCGCTCTCGCGCGGCCACGTCCCCGAGCGGCCCTTCCTCGTCCTCGGGCAGATGACGACGTCGGACCCTACGCGGTCGCCCGCGGGCACCGAGTCGGCGTGGGCGTACACGCACGTGCCGCACGGCGTGCCGTGGACGCACGAGCGCGTCGCGGACGAGGTGCGTCGCATGGAGGACGCGGTCGAGCGCGTCGCGCCCGGCTTCGCCGACTCCGTCGTGGGCCGGTTCGTGCAGACCCCGGCCGACCTGGAGGCGGCCGACGCGAACCTCGCGGGCGGGGCGATCAACGGCGGCACGTCCGCCGTGCACCAGGAGCTGTTCCTGCGCCCGACGCCCGGCCTCGGCCGCCCCGAGACCCCCGTCGCGTCGCTCTACCTCGCGAGCGCGTCCGCCCACCCCGGCGGCGGCGTCCACGGGGCGTGCGGGTGGAACGCGGCGCGCGCCGCGCTCGCCGCCGCCGGTCCGCGCGGGTCGCTGCGCCGCGCGCTCGTGCGCACCGCGTGGGCACGGCTGCTGCGCGACCCCTGACCCGGCGGGCCGCCGGCACGATCCGCGAGCGCTACGGGCTCCGGCGCTCCGCGAGGTACGCGAGCCGCCGCAGGGCCTCGACGTTCCGCGGGCCGATCACCGCGCTCCGGAGCGGCCGGGGCACGAGCGTGCCCGGACCCTTCTCGGCGTCCTCGGTGATGCGCACGGTGCAGCCCTGCTCCGTCGGGCGCACCTCGATCCGCACGCGCGCCTCGCCCGCGGGCCAGCCGCGCGCCTGGAGGTCGATCCCCCGGTCCGGGTGCCAGGCGCGCACGACCGTCTCGTCGTCGAGCAGCGCGGGCCACAGCCCGACCGAGTGCAGGATCCTCGACCCCGGCGCGGGCCAGGAGTCGTCGACGGCGCGGATCCGCGCCGTCCCGACGACCCACGTCGAGTAAGACCAGCCGTCCGCGAGGACGCCGAGCACCGCGTCGGAGGGGCATCGCACGGCTCGAGTGACGGTCACCATGAGGCGACGCTAGTCGCGCGTCCCGCACTGGCAACCGCTCGCGCCCACCGCGACTCCGCGCGAGGGCGAGGCACCCCCCGTAGCGTGAGGGACCTGCCCACGACACCGTGGGCGGCCACGTCCAGGAAGGGAGGGCGCGATGGGCATCGCCGGCTTTCCGCAGGAGTTCGCGGACCGGGCCGCGACGATCCTCGGCCACGGCCTCGAGGTCAGCGTGACGATGCGCCAGGCCGGGGTGAGCGTGCGCGCGGGCAGCAGCACGGAGGCCGCCGCGCGCTGCGACCAGGCCGAGGCGCTCGACGACCGCGGCCCGTGCATCGACGCGATGGACCACGGAGGACGTCGCGTCGTCACGTCCGTGACGGACGCCCCCGGGTGGGAGCGCTGGTCGCGCCAGTGCGTCGAGGAGGGCTTCGTCACGGCGGCTGCCGTCCCCGCCGCCGTCACGGCCGACGTCGCCGTCGCGCTCAACCTGTACTCGCGCGCGCCCGACCCGTGGACGCCGGAGCTCCTGACGGCGGCCGACGCGTTCGCGCAGCTCGTCGCGTCGGCGGTCGGCCTCCGCCTCGAGCTCGCGGCGCTCGAGGACTCGACCGCGGGCTTCTACCGGGACATGCCCGACGCCGTGGCGACCGAGCGCGCCGTCGGGGCGATCATGCAGACGAACCGGTGCTCCGCCGACGAGGCCCGCCGCATCATCGACTCGGCGTCCCGGCACCGGAACGTGAGCCCGCGCGAGGTCGCCGAGTCCCTCCTGCGCGCGCTCGTCGTGGAGGACGCGCCGGACCCCGCCGACGACGACCCGGGCCTCCCGTGAGCGCCCCGCACGACGCTGCCCCGGCAGGTCCCGGCCGCGCGCAGGCGGCTCCTCACGTCCCGTCGTCGCCCGGGTCGAACGCCTCGCGGTAGAGCCGGCCCGCCTCCTCGACGACCCGCGGGTCGAGGGACGCGGCCGGCACGACGTCCACCAGGAGCGGCTCGCTGTCCGGGCCCCGCCCCGCGACCTCGCCCGTGAGGAGCCACGGGAAGCGCTCCGGCGTCATGAGGTGCGCGTACTGGCAGAGCTGGCGTGCGACCCAGTGCTCCACCGGCCGGGCCCACCACGGCTCGGGCGTCAGCGGGTTGACGCTGAGGCCGGGCAGCAGGCACCCGCTCTCGTGGTCGCGGCTCACGCTCTCGGCGTCCCGCTCCGGACCGCCGCTGAACCGCACGTAGAGAGGGCGCACCACCTCGACGAGCCCGGCGACCTCCGCGAGGCTCCGCAGGCGGGGCAGCGTGTCGATCGTGCGGGGCGCGTCGGGCATCGGGACCTCCTGGACATGCGTCGCTGCGTGCCGCCGGGGCCCCTTCTCGACTCTCCGTGACGGACGGGACGTGCCGGACCACGACCGCCGTCCCCAGGCTACGAGCGGGTCGGCGGCCAGGCATCCCCAGGCCTGCGAGCGCCGGGAGGTCGTGCGACGGTGGCAGGACGCGCCGCCCGTGCGGGGCGCGGGACCACCACGAAGAGCGCGACCCAGGAGGCCGACATGAGCGAGAACGACGAGCGCGGCTACGACCCCGCCGACGACCCGGACGCCGACCCCCGGTCGCTCAACCCCCGCGAGGGGCGGCAGGCGAGCGGGTCGGGGTCCGAGGACACCGACCCCGACGCCGAGCCGGGGAACGTCAACCCGCGCACCGGCGGCCAGGCGTCCGGCGACGCCTGACGCGTGGCAGCACGAGGGCCCGGGTGCGATGCACCCGGGCCCTCGCCGCGCGGTCTACGCGGCCGCGCTCGTGACGAGCCCGTCCTCGCGAGGGGCCGTCTCCTCTCAGTCCTTGTGCAGGGCGTCCTTGACGGCGCCCTTCGCCTTCTCGAGCGTCGACGGCTTCCCGGTCGTGCCGTGGAAGCGCTCGTCGGGGGTCGTGGGCGGCGGCATCGGGACGCCCGCGGGCGGCTCGGCCACGTAGGTGAACTCGCCCTTGCCGTCGGGGGTCGGGCCGCTCGCCCAGCGCCCCTCGGACGCGTGCTCGCCGTCGGAGAAGTTGATGTACTGGTAGGACACGTCGCGGTCCTCCTTCGACAGCGGGAACGTGCTGGGCACCGGGAGCTCCTCGACGCCCTCGTCGCGCAGCTCCTGCGCCGCCGCGAGCCACTGGTTCTGGTGCATCGTGTCGCGCGCGAGCAGGAAGGCGAGCAGGTCCTTGACGCCGGCGTCGTCGGTCATGTGGTAGAGCCGCGCGACCTGCACGCGGCCCTGCATCTCGGCGTTCGCGTTGGCCGTGAAGTCGGCGAGCAGGTTGCCGCTCGCGGTCACGTACCCGGCCGACCAGGGGTTGCCGTTCGAGTCGACGGGCCGTGCACCGGCCCCCGCGACGATCGCGTGCTGCGGGTCGGTGCCGCCGATGATCGCCGCCACGGTCGGGTCGTCCTGGACGGCTCCCTCGACGGCGCCGACGGGCGCCTTCTCGAGGAGCTGCGCGATCATCGTCGCGAGCATCTCGACGTGCCCGAACTCCTCGGCACCGATGCCGTAGAGGAGGTCGCGGTACTTGCCGGGGAGGTGGGCGTTCCAGGACTGGAAGCCGTACTGCATGGCCACGGTGATCTCGCCGTACTGCCCGCCCAGCACCTCCTGGAGCTTGCGGGCGTAGACGGCGTCCGGGCGGTCCGGCGTGGCCTGGTGCTGGAGCTCTTGACGGTGGAAGAACATGCTCTCTCCCTCGGGAGGTCGCCTCCCCGCACCAGCGTGCGCGGGAGGACCACGGCACGCGCCCCCTTCTCGACGCGTCGAGCGTCCCTCCACCCTGTGGCCGTCCGTACCCGGTCGCATCTGGGGCCGGGCGAGACGGACGCCTGACCGCGTCGGTCCCGGCGCGGCGCCTGACGGGTCGCGGGCCGCGACACGCCGGAACTTCACCCCCCACGGGGGACGCCGCCGCGGGAGCCGAGCCCCTAGCGTGGTGCCCGTCGCGGGGCGGCCGGTGAAGAAGACCGCCGCACGCCTGCCCCGCGACGAACCGCCCTCGTCCGGGCCCGCCGGGACGAGGGCGACGTGCGTCCGGGCCCACGCGCGCGAGCGCACGCGATCATGCCTACGGTCGACGCAGCTTCGAGAAGGGGAGCTCGACGACCTGAGGAGCCACCATGCCCGACGCCCCCGGCACCGCCGTCCACGACGACGACACCCCCGTCCTCCTGCGTCTCGCCCGACGGCTCGAGGACTCACCCGCCCTCGACGGGCTCTCGGGCACCGTCCGCGGGGTCGCGCTCGCGCTCGTCCCCTCCCACGGGCGGCTGCGCGAGGAGCTGCACGGCCGCTCGCTCGGCCACGCACTGCACGCGACGCTCACCGACGTGCCCGTCGGCCTCTGGACGAGCGCCGCCGTGCTCGACCTCGTCGGGGGCGAGCGCAGCGCGCCCGCGGCGCAGCGCCTCATCGGGCTCGGCGTCCTCGCGGTCGCGCCGACCGCGCTCACGGGACTCGCCGACTACCTCGACGTCGACCGCCGTGCGCGCCGCGTCGGCGCGGTCCACGCCGCCCTCAACTCGGGCGTCTCGCTGCTCTACGGGGCGTCGTGGCTGCTGCGCCGCGGGGGCCGACGCCGGTCGGGCGTCGCCGTGTCGTTCGCCGCCTACGGGCTCGCCGGCGCGAGCGCGTTCCTCGGTGGCCACCTGGCCCAGGCGCTGCGCGAGCCGCCCGCCGAGGTCGCGCTCGGCGACGACGACGTCCCGGACCTCCCGTGACGTCGCGGCCCCCGGCGGTCGTGCGGGACCGCGCGAACGCGCTCGTGACGGGTGCGACGAGCGGCATCGGGCGCGCGGTCGCGCACGAGCTCGCCCGCCGCGGGCACGACGTCCTGGTCGTCGCCGACCGCGACGTCGACGCGACCGTCGGCGAGCTGGCCGCGCACGGCGGGGCGCACGAGGGCCTCACGGTCGACCTCACGACGCCGCGCGGCGTCGAGGCCACCGCCCGACGCGCGCGCGAGCTCGGCGTCTCGACCGTCGTCCTCAACGCGGGCGTCGGGGTGCACGGCGCGTACGCGCGCACCCCGCTCGAGGCGCAGCTGCGTCTCGTCGACCTCAACGTGCGCTCCGTCGCCCACCTGACGCACCTGCTCCTGCCCGACCTCCTCGCCGAGGGGCACGGCCGGCTGCTGGTCACGGCGTCCGTCGCGGGCGAGATGCCGGCGCCGCACTTCGCGACCTACGCGGCGTCGAAGGCGTTCCTCCGGTCGTTCGCGTGGTCGCTGCGCGGCGAGCTCGCGGGCACGGGCGTGACGGTCACCGCCCTCCTGCCGGGCCCCACCCGGACCCCGTTCTTCCGGGAGGCCGGCATGGAGCGCACGCACGTGGGGCGTCTGCCGAAGCCGAGCGCCGCCGCCGTGGCGCGGCAGGCCGTCGACGCGCTCGTCCACGGCCGGCCGGAGGTCGTCCACGGAGTCCAGGGCAAGGCCATGCTGGCGGTCGCCCGCGTCCTGCCGCAGCCGGCGCGGGCCGCGTTCCACGGCTGGTTCTACGCGCCCGTCCCGCCCTCGCTGGCCGTGCCACGGCCCGTGTCGTCGGGCTCGCCGCTGCGGTAGCCGTTCACCTTGTGCGTCCCGTCGCACCACGGCGGGATCGCCGTGCCGCCGCAGCGGCACAGGGCGACGGTCGCGCGGTGCCGCTCGATCTCGCGGCCCTGCTGGTCGACGAGGCGCGCGGGACCGCGCACGAGGAGCGGCCCGTCCGGGCACGCCGTGACGGTGACCTCCTCCACCCGCGACTCCACCCGCGACTCCACCCGCGACACCGCCCGGGAGTCCTCGCGCGACGCACCCCCGGCGCCCGTCATGCGGCCACCGCCTGCGCCGTCGCGCCACGCAGCGCGGCCGTCGAGTGCGCGGCGCGGCGGATCCGCGTGCCGGCGTACGGCACGCCGCCGCGGGCGCGCCAGGCGACCGCGACCCACACGCACACGGCCCGCTCGACCAGCCACGCGGGAGCCCAGAGCGCCGACGACGCGGGCCACGCCGCGGTGCCCCCCGCGCGGCGTCGTCCCGCCTCGGCCAGCAGGATCGCGCTCGCGAGCACCGCGGTCAGCGCGCCCAGCCAGGCCGCGCGCGCCGTGCCCCGGCGCCGCACCACCCCCACGACGCACGCGCCGAGGAGCGGGGCGAGCGCGAGCTCTGCCGTGAGCCGCGCGGGCTGCGCGAACGAGTCGTAGGCCTGGCGCACGCGCTGCTCGACGAACTTCCGCGTCGTCGGCGGGCGGCGGACGACGAACAGGTCGGGCCGGTACACGACCGTCATCCCGTGGGCGCGCAGCGTGCGCTCGAGCTCGAGGTTCTCGAACAGCACGCGGGCGTCGTACCCGTCGGGGCCGAGCGCGTCGCGCCGCAGCACCACCGTGCCGCCCCAGTCGTGGCCGAGCGCGCGGTTGACGAGCGAGCGCGCGGTGTCCCAGCGCGCGTGCCACGGCAGCGGGTCGAACACGTTCTGCGGCACGACGGCGTCGGCGTCGGCGAGCGCCGCGAGCGCCCGGTCGAGCGTCGCGGCGTCCCAGCGCACGTCGTCGTCCGCGACGACGACGCGCGGCGCGGTCGTCGCGGCCAGGGCGGTGAGCACGCCGACGACCTTCCCGTTGCAGCCCGTGGGCGGCGGGCCGACCTCGACGGTCCGCGCCGACCCGCCCCACGCGGCGGCGTGGAGCGCGCGGACGGGACCGGGCGACCCGTCCGCCACGACGACCTCGACGTGGCGCGAGAGGTCGCGCAGGTAGGCGGACAGGTCCGCCGTCGCCGCCTCGTCGGGCTGCTCGCGGCGCAGCGGCAGCACGTAGGTCACGTCAGCCACGCGGCGCGTCGCCCTCCTGCGCCGGGTCCGTGCCCGGCTGCGGCTCGACGGCGGGCGCGAGCGGCACGCGCAGGGCCGAGACGCCCTGCTGCCAGCGCTCGAGCGCGTGGGCGGCCACGTCGCCCTCCACGGCCAGGCACGCGGCCGCGCCGAGCAGGACGTCGTCCCGCAGCGCCGGCTCCTGCTCGACGAGGCGGCCCGCGAGGTCGCGCGCGGCGATCTGCTCGTGCACCGCGTCGGCCTCGACGTGCTCGTCGAAGTACCAGGTGGTGTCCGCGTCGTGCCCGAGGCGGCGGAAGCCGTTGCCGTACAGGCGGCTCGGCACCGACGACGTCATCTCGAAAGCGGCGAGGTGGCCGACGATCGCGCCGCGCAGGCGCCGGTGCAGGCCGAACAGCGACATCGTGTTCAGGGCCGCGAGCACGACCGCGGGCACGGCGTCGACGTAGCGGCCGTACGTGTCGTCGAGCCCGACGCCGCGCATCGCCTGCGCGAACAGCTCGGCGTGCATGCGGCCGGGTCGACCGCCGCCGTACTCGTCCGCCTGGATCTCCACGAGCGCCGCCTTGGGCACGCCCGCGAGCCGCGGGACGGCCCACGTGTGCGGGTCCGCCTCCTTGAGCTGGTAGAGGGACTTCAGCGCGAGGAGCTCGCGCGCCTGCCCGGCGTCGGCGCGCTTCGCGACGTACCGCGACAGGCTCGGGCCGTCGTCGGCCGCCGCGAGCTCGAACAGCCGTCGCGCGACGCCGGCCGCATCGGTCGCGTCGCACGCCGGCTGGCCGGCGCGCTCGCGCACCGCGACCTCGAACGGGGCCTCGATCCGCGCGCGCACCGCGAGCAGCGCCGGGTCCCACTCCCAGTCGTCGTCGACGCCCTCGATCCCCCGGTAGTGGAGCTCGTAGAGAAGGGTGAGCGTGAGCTGGACGTCCTCGTCGCGCAGGATCTCCCCGGCCGCCGCGTCGAGCGCCGGCCCGACGGCGTCCTCGACCGGGCGCAGGCGGTCCGTCGCGCCCGGGGAGGGCGGCTCGACGAGCGCGGCGAGCAGCGCGGCGCTCAGCGGACCCCGCGGACGGGGCTGCGGCAGCCGGCCGGTCCCCGGCGCCGAGGAGGCACCGGGCACGGGCCCGTCCGACGGACCGGTCGCGGTCGCCGACCCGGTGGTGGGGACGGGGAGGGCGGTGGAGGGCATCACGGGCTCCTGACGCTCGCACGGACGGCGCCCCTGCTCGACGCCACCGCCATGCTCCCCAGGGACCGCCCGACTCGCGAGCCGAACCGGCTCGCGAGCGGGCGGCCGACGGTGCATCAGCCCTGCTGGGAGCCCTGCGGGGACGTCGCGACGGTGCGTGACGCCTCGGCTGCGCGAGAGGGCCGCTCGCAACCTGCGGGCGACCACCCGCTCCAGTTGTGTGCGCGCGGTCCGCGCCTAGCGTGGGAGGTGGTCCAGGAGGTGGCCGTACCGGCGGAGCGAGAGCCCGGCACGGCTACCGCTCCGTCGCCAGTCACGCCGCACGAGCGGCGACGACGACGGGAGTCCGACCATGAGCGAGACGAACGTGCCGTACGGCTCGGGGCCCGGTTCGCCGGGTGTCGGGACGACGCAGGACACCGGGGACAGCGGCGGCGCCGCGGCCGGGGTGAAGCAGCGCGCGAGCGAGGCCGCGTCCCACGCCGGCGACGCCGGCCGGGAGGTCGCGCAGGACGCGAAGGAGAAGGCGCGCGACGTCGCGCACGAGGCCACGGACCGCGCGCGCGGCCTGGTCGACCAGACGAAGACGGAGCTCAGCGACCAGGCGCGCACGCAGCAGGAGCGCCTCGCAGGCGGGCTGCGGTCCCTCGGTGACGAGCTCCGCCAGATGGCGGACGGCACCGAGGACCCGGGCTACGCGACCGACCTGGTGCGGCGAGCCGGGGACGCCACCGGGCAGGTGGCGCAGTGGTTCGAGGACCGTGAGCCCGCGTCGGTGCTGCACGAGGTCGAGAGCTTCGCCCGGCGCCGTCCGGGCACGTTCCTCCTCCTCGCCGCCGGAGCCGGCCTGCTGGTCGGACGGCTCGTGCGCGGCATGAAGGACGCGCCGGACACCGGCTCCGACCGCGCGCAGGACGGCGGCACCGGGTCGACGTCCGGGTCGGCGACGTCCGCGACGCGCGGCGCGCACGCCGCACCGCTCGGCACGACCACGGGCTCGACCGGCGCGACGACCACCGGCACGACCGGGACCACCGGCGTGCCGGGCACGACCGGCGGCGCGGGCACGACCGGCGCGCCCGACATCGGCACGGCGGGCGCGTACCCGGGCCTCGCGAACGACCGCCTGGCGCACGACCCCGACGTCCCGACGTCGGCCGAGGGCGCTCCCCCGGCGCCGTCGTACCCGCCCACGACGCCCGGCTCGGGCGCCCGGCCGGGAGGTGGCCCCGATGTCGTACACCCCTGACCCGTTCGCCGCGGCGGGCACCGGGCGGCACACGACGGGCAGCGGCCCCGACCCGGGCCTCGCGGCCACGCCGCAGCCCGTGCCGACGTCCGCGGACCAGCAGGCCGAGCAGCAGAGCATCGGCGAGCTCGTCGCCGAGGTGAGCCGCGACCTGTCGACGCTCATGCGCCAGGAGGTCGAGCTCGCCAAGGCGGAGGCCAAGCAGTCGGCGCAGCGCGCCGGGAAGGGCGCCGGGATGCTCGCCGGCGCCGGGGTGGCGGGCCACATGGTCCTGCTGTTCCTCTCCGTGGCGCTGTGGTGGGCGCTCGGCGCCGTCATAGGGCGCGGCTGGTCGGCCGTCGTCGTCGCGGTGCTGTGGGCGATCGTCGCCGCGGTGCTCGCGGCGCGCGGTCGCAAGGAGCTGCGCACGGTCGAGGGCATGCCCGAGACCACGGACACCCTCAAGAAGATCCCGAACGCCGTCCGAGGACACGAGGAGAAGAACTCATGAGCACCAGCGATCCGGAGGAGATCCGGGCGGACATCGAGCGCACGCGGACCGAGCTGAGCCGCGACGTCGACGCCCTCGGGGAGAAGGTCAAGCCCGGCAACGTGGCGCGCCGCCAGGTGGACCGCGTGCGGTCGGGCGTGACGAGCGTCAAGGACCGCGTCATGGGCAGCGCGCACGACACGGTCGGCTCGGCCCGGGACACGTCGCACGGCGTCGCCGACCGCGGGCGCGAGGCGGCCTCGTCGGTCGCCGACTCGGCGCGCAGCACGGCGTCCTCGGTCGCCGACACCGTGGGCTCCGCCCCGCGGGCGGTGCGCGAGCAGACGCAGGGCAACCCGCTCGCCGTCGGCCTCGTGGCCTTCGGCGTGGGGCTCGTCGTCGCCTCCCTCCTCCCGTCGAGCCGCGCCGAGCAGCGCGCCGCCGTCGGGGTCAAGGAGAAGGCGGCTCCCCTCGTCGAGGACGTGAAGTCCACGGCGCAGGAGGTCGTGCAGGACCTCAAGGAGCCCGCGAAGGAGGGCGCCGAGGCCGTCCGCGACGCCGCGAAGGACGCCGCGCAGTCCGTGGGGCAGCACGGCAAGGAGGCCGCGGCGGACGTCCGCGACCAGGTCAAGGAGGGCTGACAGCCCGCACGACGGCGGCCCGGGTGACGCGTGCGTCACCC
>NZ_JBYTEQ010000021.1:0-104922 GCF_058792115.1 Cellulosimicrobium sp. EB106-03-01-XG111 | reverse complement strand
CCCCCCCCCCCCCCCCCCCCCCCCCCCCCCCCCCCCCCCCCCCCCCCCCCCCCCCCCCCCCCCCCCCCCCCGGGACCGGGGCTCTACCCCGCGGTTCCGGGCTTCTACCTCGCGGGACCCGGGGCTCTACTGTGCGAGGGCCGGGGCGAACGCGGCGCGGACGCCGTCGAGGTCCTGCGCGACGAGCTCGGCGAGCTGGACCGCGTTGAGCGCGGCGCCCTTGCGGAGGTTGTCGTTCGAGACGAACAGCACGAGACCGCGCCCGCCCGGCACCGACTGGTCGGTGCGGACCCGGCCGACGAACGACGGGTCCTTGCCCGCCGCCTCGAGCGGGTTGGGCACGTCCGCGAGCGCGACGCCGGGGGCGTCGGCGAGGATCTCGCGCGCACGGTCGGGCGTGATCGGGGCGCCGAACTCGGCGTGGATCGCGAGCGAGTGCCCGGTGAACACGGGGACGCGCACGCACGTGCCCGCGACGGCGAGCTCGGGCAGCCCGAGGATCTTGCGCGACTCGTTGCGGAGCTTCTTCTCCTCGTCCGTCTCCTCCTGACCGTCGTCGACGATCGACCCGGCGAGCGGGACGACGTTGAACGCGACGTTCCGCGGGAAGACGGTGGGCTCGGGGAAGGCGACCGCGCCGCCGTCGTGCACGAGACCGACGAGGCCCGGGCCGGACCCGTCGGCTGCGGCGGCCTCGGCCTGGGCGCCCGCGACGGCCTGGGCGCGCAGCTCCTCCGCGCCGGCGAGCCCGGCGCCGGAGACGGCCTGGTACGTCGCGACGATCAGGCGCTCCAGCCCGGCCTCGTCCGCGAGCGGCTTGAGGACGGGCATCGCGGCCATCGTCGTGCAGTTCGGGTTGGCGATGATGCCCTTGCGCGCCTCGCGCAGCGCGCCCGGGTTCACCTCCGAGACGACGAGCGGGACGTCGGGGTCCATGCGCCACGCGGAGGAGTTGTCGATGACGACGGCGCCCGCGGCGGCGAACCGCTCGGCCTGCGCCTTCGACGTCGCGCCGCCCGCGGAGAACAGCGCGACGTCGATGCCGCGCAGGTCCTCGGTCGGGGTCGCGGCGACGTCCTCCACGACGACGTCGGTCCCGCGCCACGGGAGCGTCGACCCGGCGGAGCGCGCCGACGCGAAGAAGCGGATGCTCGCGACCGGCAGGTCGCGCTCGTCGAGGAGGCGGCGCATGACCGCGCCGACCTGGCCGGTCGCGCCGACGACGGCGAGGTGCAGGCCCGGGGTGCTCTGGGTGCTCATGGGTGGGTTCCTCTCCTGCGTCGGGTCAGCGGCCGGTGCCGGCGTAGACGACGGCCTCGCCGTCGGCGGCGTCGAGCTCGAAGGCGGTGTGCACGGCACGCACCGCGTCGTCGAGCGAGTCCTCGCGCGTGACGACGGAGATGCGGATCTCCGAGGTGGAGATCATCTCGATGTTGATGCCCGCGTCGCGCAGCGCGCCGAACAGCTTCGCGGAGACGCCGGGGTGCGACTTCATGCCCGCGCCGACGAGCGAGAGCTTGCCGATCTGGTCGTCGAACTGGAGCGAGTCGAACCCGATCTCGGCCTGCAGCGCCGACAGCGCGGACATCGCGGCCGGGCCGTCGCCCTCGGGGAGGGAGAACGAGATGTCGGTGAGGCCCGTGCGGGCCGCCGACACGTTCTGCACGATCATGTCGATGTTCACGCCCGAGCCCGCGACGACCTCGAAGATCCGCGCGGCCGTGCCCGGGACGTCGGGCACGCCGACGACGGTGATCTTGGCCTCGCTGCGGTCGTGCGCGACGCCGGAGATGATCGGGTCTTCCATGACGGTCTCCTCGGGAAGGTCTGCGGTGCTGCCGGCGGTGCCGGCCGGGGAGGCGGCGCTCGCGCCGGGGCGCGCGGTGTACGCGTCCGCGCTGACGAAGGTGCCGTCCTTGCCGTTGAAGGACGAGCGCACGTGGATGGGGACGCCGTACCGGCGGCCGTACTCGACGCAGCGCAGCGCGAGGACCTTCGCGCCGCTCGCCGCCATCTCGAGCATCTCCTCGTACGTGATCCGGTCGATCTTGCGGGCGGACGGCACGATGCGCGGGTCCGCCGTGAACACGCCGTCCACGTCGGTGTAGATCTCGCACACGTCGGCGTCGAGCCCCGCGGCGAGCGCGACCGCGGTCGTGTCCGACCCGCCGCGGCCGAGCGTCGTCACGTCGTTCGTCGCCTGCGTCACGCCCTGGAACCCCGCGACGATCGCGACCTGGCCGCGGTCGAGGGTCTCGCGCACGCGCGTCGGGACGACGTCGACGATGCGCGCCTTGCCGTGCACAGCGTCCGTGATGAGACCGGCCTGCTGCCCGGTGAACGACTTCGCCTTCACGCCGAGGCTGGTGATCGCCATCGCGAGCAGCGACATCGAGATGCGCTCGCCCGCGGTGAGGAGGATGTCCATCTCGCGCTGCGGCGGGAGAGGGCTGACCTGCTGGGCGAGGTCGATGAGCTCGTCGGTCGTGTCGCCCATGGCCGAGACCACGACGACGACGTCGTTCCCGGCCCGCTTCGCCTCGGCGATGCGCTTGGCCACCCGCTTGATGCTCTCGGCGTCCGAGACGGACGAACCGCCGTACTTCTGCACGACAAGTGCCACGTGCTGCTCCATCTGTCGCCGGCCTCCGTCTCTCTCAACGGCCCGCCGGGTGCTTGTGGGTCGGTCGATGATAGGCACGCGTCCCGGGCCTCGGCCAAGCCCGTCCCGCCCTGCGGACCGCGGCGGGCCGCCGCCGGGGTCACACCTCCGGCAGCACGCGCGCCCGCGGACCGGCCACGACGACGTACGCCAGCCCGACGACGACGGCCCCGCCGACGAGGTTGCCGAGGCCCACCCAGGTGAGGTTGCGGCCGAAGTCGGCCCACGTCGTCGGGCCGAGGTCGCCGAAGAGCCCGAGGGAGAACGTCGTCATGTTGGCGACGACGTGCTCGAACCCGGACGCGATGAACGCGAGGATCCCCCAGAACAGGATCACCGCCTTGCCGGCCTCCGAGCGCAGGCGCCCGCAGGCCCAGATCGCGGCGCACACGAGGATGTTGCACAGCACGCCGCGGAAGAAGAGCTCTCCCCCGGTCTCGTGCGCCTTCGCGCGGAGCATCGAGGCGACCATCTCGCCCGCCGCCGCGTTCGAGCGCAGCACGCCCGCCTGCGTGACGGCCCAGCCGAAGAGCATCGACCCGGCCAGGTTGCCGACGAGGCACAGGCCCAGCGTGGCGACGGCGTCGCGCACGCGGACAGCGCGCGTCGCGACGCCCTGGGTGAGGACCATCATCGCGGACGTGGCGAGCTCCGCCCCGGCGAAGACGACGAGCGTCAGCGCCGCGGCGAACACGCCCCCGGCGACGAGCCGCTCGGCGGGCGCCCCGGCGGCGAGGAACGGGCCCGCCGTCGCGACCATGAGCACGACGCCGACGCCGATGTACGCGCCCGCGAGCATCGCCGCGACGAGGTAGCGCCCGGGACGTCTGGCGAAGAGCACCTTCTCCCGGGCCGCCTCCGACTGGGTGGTCACCGCCTGGGCGAGGGTCTGCACGACCTCGATCCTCGCGTCCGGGCGACCTCCCGGACAGGGCCGGTGGTCGCCCCGGCTCGGGACCGAAGGTCCGCGCGTCGGCCCCGGGGCACGGGGGTGCGGACGGGCGAGGGGCCGCGCACGGTCTCCCGCGCGCGGCCCCTCGGGCGTCGGTCCCCGGCGGTCGTCAGCCGACGCGGCGCCGGTAGACCGCCGTCGCCCACGCGTAGGCGAGGACGAGGATGCCGACGAGCCACGCGAGCGCGACCCAGATGTCGCTCCCGACGGGCTGGCCGGCGAAGAGGGACCGCAGGGTGTCGACGATCGCGGTGACCGGCTGGTTCTCGGCGAACCACGCGACCGGCCCCGGCATGCTCTCCGTCGGGACGAACGCCGAGCTGACGAAGGGCAGGAAGATCAGCGGGTAGCTGAAGGCGGACGCGCCGTCGACCGTCTTGGCCGACAGCCCGGCGACGACCGCGAGCCAGGTCAGCGCGAGGACGAACAGGACGAGGATGCCGAGGACGGCGAGCCACGCCCCGACGGACGCGTCGGTCCGGAACCCCAGCAGGAGGGCGACACCCACGACGAGGGTCACGGAGACGAGGTTCGCCACGAGCGAGGTGAGCACGTGCGCCCACAGGACGCTGGACCGGGCGACGGGCATGGACCGGAAGCGCTCGACGATGCCGCCCTGCAGGTCGAGGAACAGGCGGTAGGACGTGTACGCGACGCCCGACGCGACGGTGATGAGCAGGATGCCGGGCAGCAGGTAGTTCACGTAGGACTCGCCGCTGCCGGTGTCGATCGCGCCCCCGAGCACGTAGACGAAGAGGAGCATGAGCGCGATCGGGGTCACGGCGGTCGTGATGATCGTGTCCGGGCTGCGCAGGACGTGGCGCAGCGAGCGGCCCGTGAGGGCACGGGTGTCGGCCAGGGCGTGGGTGGTCATCGGGCTTCCTCTCCTGCCGGGCGGACGCCGTCGGCGCTCGTCCGGTCCGTGGTGGGGGCGCTGTCGCCGGCGTCGCCGACGAGCGCGAGGAACACGTCCTCGAGGGAGGGCTGCTTCTCGACGTACTCGACGGTCGCCGGGGGCAGCAGGGCCTTGAGCTCGGCCAGGGTGCCGTTCTGGATGATCGTCCCGCGGTGCAGGATCGCGATCCGGTCGGCGAGCTGCTCGGCCTCGTCGAGGTACTGGGTGGTGAGCAGCACGGTGGTGCCGCCGCGGGCGAGCTCGCGCACCGTGGCCCAGACCTCGATGCGGGCCTGCGGGTCGAGCCCCGTCGTCGGCTCGTCGAGGAAGATGACCGGCGGGTCGCCGATGAGGCTCATGGCGATGTCGAGCCGGCGCCGCATCCCGCCGGAGTAGGTCCCGGCGCGGCGGGCCCCGGCGTCGGTCAGGGAGAACCGGGCCAGCAGCTCGTCCGCGACGCGCCCCGGGTCCGCGAGGTGCCGCAGGCGGGCGACGAGGACGAGGTTCTCCCGTCCGGTGAGCACCTCGTCGACCGCGGCGAACTGCCCCGTCAGCGAGATGGACTCGCGCACGTGCCCGGGCTGCGCGACGACGTCGAACCCGTCGACGGTCGCGGTGCCGGCGTCCGGCGCGAGCAGGGTGGACAGGATCCGCACGAGCGTCGTCTTGCCCGCTCCGTTGGACCCGAGCAGCGCGACGATGCTCCCGCGCGCCACCTCGAGGTCGACACCACGCAGCACGCGCAGGTCGCCGTACGACTTCTCGATGCCTCGCACCCGGACGGCGGGGGCGAGGGTCTGGTCAGCAGACATCTGCGGATCTCCGATCCCTGGGTTCTGGTGGGTGGTTCAGGGCCGGCGGACGACGACGTCGCCGAACCCGGTGCTGGCGTGGATCTCCGCGGTGGCCTCGTCCTCGACGGGGCCCTCCGTGGGCGTGAGGTGGTTGCGCACGCTGCCGTGCTCGGAGCTCGCGTCGAGGAACGCGGCGGTCCCCTCGGGCACGCCCACCTCGATCGAGCCGTACGACGTCGCGAGGGTGACGCTCCCCGACTCCAGTCGCTCGACCCGGATGCCGGCGTGCGCGGACTTCGCCGTGAGCGTGCCGGCGACGCGCGCCACCGCGATGTCGCCGTGCGCGCCGTGCACGGCGAGCGAGCCGGTGACGGCGCCGACCGTCGTCGTGCCGTTCGTCGCCTTGATCGTGCCCTCGCCACGGACCTCCTCGACGCGGACCGACCCGGCGCTGGCGCGGGCGTCCAGCGAACCCCGCACGCGGCGCGCCGCCACGGAGCCCGCCGAGGCCTTGACGTCGAGCCGGTCGACGTCCTCGACGCGGGCGTCCCCGGCGGAGAGCGCCATCTCGACGGTGCCGAGGCTGCCCTCGGCGTAGAGCGAGCCCGCCTTGCCGCGCACGTCGGAGCCCGCGGGCAGCTCGACGGTGATGTCGGCGGTGCCGGACGCGAACGGCAGCACGTACTGCTTCCACGAGCCGGGGTAGGAGATCGTGAGGGCGCTGCCGTCGCCGTCGACGCGGACCGCCTCGGCGGCGCGGACGCTGCCCGACTTGGCCGGGTCGGTCGGCAGGACCGTGACGACGACGTCGTCGCGGTCCCCGGCGACCACGTGCAGGTGGGCGAACGGCACGTCGACGACGACGGGCAGGGGCTGCGGGGCGGGGAAAGTGGGCATGACGAAGCTCCAGGAGTGGTGTCGTGGTGGTGTCAGGTGCGGTCGGAGAGGGCGGGAACGGAGACCGAGGCGGTCAGCGCACCCAGCCGGTGACGCGGGCGGAGCCGCGCTGCTGCGGGCGGGTCTGCGCGGCCGGGCGCCCGGTGGACTGCTCGAGCGCCGCGGCGACCGCGCGCACGAGCCACGTGTTGACGGAGACGCCGTCGCGGGCGGCGGCGGTCTCGGCCTGCGTCTTGAGATGGTCGGGCAGGCGCAGGGTCGTGCGGGTCGTGGCCCCGGCCTCGACGTCGGACGGCGCAGGGCCGGTCGGCGTGGCCGGGGTGCTCGCAGGGACGAGGTCCTCGACCGGGGCGGGTGCGACGGCGGGGACGGCGACCACGAACTCGGGGGCGCCACCGCGCAGCCGCACGTCCACCGACCCCGGGGCGAGGTCCGCGGAGATCTCTCCCGCCGCGGCGGAGAGCGCGTCGAGGAGCACGAGGCGCACGGCCGCGTCGAGCGGTGCGGTCAGGCGCTCCGCGAGCCGACGGCCGTCGTCCCCGGCGGCGTCCGCCGCGGCGGCGAGGCGGTTCTGGAGGTCGTCGACATACGGGGTGAGGTCCATGACGCCATCATGGCACCACGAATGGTGTCACCGCAACCCTCTGTGACAACACTTTGACACCACTGGTGGCATCGGCCCCCGACGGCGCGGATGCCTCAGGCGGTGAGGTCGCGGACGACGTCGTACCCGAGCTTGACGATCAGCGCGCCGACGACGACCACGAAGACCACGCGCACGAACGCGCTGCCCTTGGCGACCGCCATCCGGGCGCCCACGTACGCCCCGAGCAGGTTGGCCGCGCCCATGAGGAGGCCCAGCCCCCACAGCACCGCCCCGTACGGCACGAAGAAGATCAGCGCGCCGGCGTTGGTGGCGAAGTTCGCGATCTTCGCGAGCGCCGACGCCGGCAGGAACGCGTACCCGAGGATGCTCACGAGCGCGATGACGAAGAACGTCCCGGTGCCCGGCCCGAGCAGGCCGTCGTAGGTGCCGATGACCAGGCCGATCCCGGCCGCCGCCCACCGGTGGCCGTTGCCCTCCCAGCGCAGGTTCGTGGTGTGCCCGAGGCTCGGCTTCGCGATCGTGTAGGCGGCGACACCGACGAGCACCACGAGGATGATCGGCTTGAACAGGTCGGCCGGGATGCGCGACGCGAGCGCCGCTCCCCCGACGGCGCCCACGAGCGCGGCGAGCGCCATGGGCCCGGCGGTGCGCAGGTCCGGCCCGACGCGCCGGTAGTACGTCGCGGCGCTCACCGACGTCCCCATGATGCTCGCGAGCTTGTTCGTCGCGAGCGCCTGCACGGGGCTGATGCCCGGGACGAGGAGCAGCGCCGGGAGCTGGACGAGCCCGCCCCCGCCGACGACGGCGTCGATCCACCCCGCCGTGAGCGCGGCGAGGACGAGCAGGAGGACGGTCACGCCGTCGATCTCGAGGCCGCCGGAGACCGGGAGGGAGAGGGCGGGAAGCACCCCCCAGTGGTACCACGCGGACGCGGCGCGCCCGGGCCGGGTCCACGACCGGTCCGCGGCCGGTCCACGGCCGAGGAGGGCGGGAGGCCCTTCCCTAAGCGTAACCGTGCGGTTACGCTTCCTGGATGGACGTGTTCGAGGCCGTCGCCGACGACGTGCGCCGCGACCTGCTCCGCGCGCTGGGGGCCGGGCGGCTCAGCGCGGGCGACCTCGCGCGCGTGCGCGACGACGTCTCCCGCCCGGCCGTGAGCCGCCACCTGCGCGTGCTGCGCGAGGCCGGGCTCGTGGAGGCCGTCGCCGAGGGGCGCCGTCGCGTCTACTCGCTGCGGCCCGCCGCGCTCGACCCCGTCGCCGCGTTCGTCGCGGCGCTCACCACGCCCGCCCCGCCCGTCCCGGCGCGGGCGCTCGACGGCCTCGACCTCGAGGTCCGCCGCACGACCCGAGAACGTCGTGCCGAACGCGGCACGGCCCAGCAGGAGGAGAGCGCATGAGCGACCCGACGAACCCCTCGCCCGCCCCCACGCCGACGGCACCCGGTGTGCCGGAACCCGGTGTGCCGGAACCCGGTGTGCCGGAACCCGGTGTGCCGGAACCCGGCGGGACGGTCGAGCGTGGCCCCGCGGGCGACGAGCTCGTCGTCACGCGGACGTTCCGCGCCCCCGCCGACGACGTGTGGGCGAGCCTCACGGAGCCCGGCCGGCTCGCGCGGTGGATCGGCTACTGGGAGGGCGACCCCTCGACCGGCCGCGTCGAGTTCTTCATGACGGCCGAGAGCGACGACCCCGAGCCCGAGGAGTACCGCATCACCCGGTGCGAGCCGCCGCACCGCTTCGCCGGGGTGACGTCGTCGGGCGACCAGACGTGGCACCTGTCCTTCGAGCTCGCCGAGCAGGGCGGCGTCACGACGCTGACCTTCCGCCAGCTCCTCGGCCCCGACGACGACGCCCGGAACGTCGGGCCCGGGTGGGAGTACTACCTCGACCGGCTCGTCGCCGTCCGCGAGGGGCGCGACGCCGCCACCGTGCCGTGGGAGCCGTACCTCGCCGGGCTCGCGGACCACTACGGCCGGGCGGGCGACGCCGGCTGACCGCGGGACGCCCGCGGCGCGGGGGCACCGGGAGCGACGGCTCAGGACTGGAGCGCGTCGTACTCCGCCTCGGTCGCGACGTCGTCCTCGACGTCGAGACGCAGGTGCGCGAGCGCGAGCTGCAGGACGCGCAGCGCGCTCGCGGCGCGCTCCCCCCACAGCGAGACGTACGAGAACTGCCACCACCACAGGCCCTCGAGCTCGCGCCCGGCGTCGTAGTGCTGCAGGCCCTTCGCGAGGCACTCGGCGACGCACGCGAGGTCGCCCGAGAGCGACGCCGCGCCGACCTCGGCGCCGACGAGCGGGTCGGTGATCTCGGCGTAGTCGTCGAACCCGTCGAAGAGCCGCGCGAGCGCCGTCCGCAGCGGGTCCACGTCCGTGTCGCGGCCGGCGTCGGGCTCGAAGCGCTCGACCGGCACGACGTCGCCGACGGCTCCCAGGCGGGCGCCCGCGGCGAGCGCGTCGGACAGCGCGAGGAGCAGGAGCGGCAGCACCGCCCCCGGGGCCGCGCCGGACGCGACCTGCGTCGTCGTGGTGAGGTAGGCGCGGGCCTGCTCCGCCATGCCCTCGGCGATCTCCCGCAGGTCGGGGTCGTTGTGGATCTCCCCCATGCTCGTCACCTCCCGTCAGCCGCCGACGAGGCGTCGGCCCTCGAACGCCCGGCCGAGCGTCACCTCGTCCGCGTACTCCAAGTCTCCACCGACGGGGAGCCCGGACGCGAGGCGGGTCACGCGCAGGCCCATGGGGCCGAGCATGCGCGCGAGGTAGGTGGCGGTGGCCTCGCCCTCGACGTTCGGGTCGGTCGCGAGGATCACCTCGGTCACCTGCCCGTCCGCGAGCCGGCTCATGAGCTCCGCGATCCGCAGGTCGCCCGGCCCGACGTTCTCGATCGGGTTGATGGCCCCGCCGAGCACGTGGTACCGGCCGCGGAACTCGCGCGTGCGCTCGATCGCGACGACGTCCTTGGGCTCCTCGACGACGCAGATCACCTCGGGCGAGCGGCGCGGGTCCGCGCAGATGCGGCACTGCTCCGACTCCGCGACGTTCCCGCACGTCTCGCAGAAGCGGACGCGCGCCTTCACCTCGGTGAGGGCGTCGGCGAGCCGGCGCACGTCCACCGCGTCCGCGGCGAGCAGGTGGAACGCGATGCGCTGCGCGCTCTTGGGCCCGACGCCGGGGAGTCGGCCGAGCTCGTCGATCAGGTCCTGGACCGCGCCTTCGTACACGCCCCCAGCCTACGGGGCGCGGCCCACACGCCGGGCCCGGCCCGCCGCTCTCGCGGACGGGCCGGGTCGGCGCTCAGGCCACGGTCATCCCGGCGGCTCGGGCGTCACGGTCCGCGTCGTGCCGTCGGCGTACGTCGCCTCGTAGGTGATGGCGGGCTCCGGGCCGCCCTCGCCGCCGGGACCGTCCACCGTCGCCGGGTCGAAGATCGGCCCGGGCCACCAGGCCACGAAGCGGCCGTCCTCGAGCGTGGTCGCGACGGCGGTCCCGTCCGCGAGCCGGAGCGTGAGCGCCACGACGTCGGCGCCGGCGCGCCCGCCCGTCATCGACAGCACGGGACGCTCGCGGCTCCACGGGTAGGCCTTGCCGCCCGACTGGAACATCGCGCCCTCCGCGACGCCGCGGGAGGACGGCACGAGGCCGCCGCCGCTCGCGGACGCTGCGGAGAGGTCCTCCGCCTCGTCCGCGCCCGGGGGCAGGTAGCCGACGCACGACGACTGCAGGGTCTGCCCCTGTGCGTCGTCGTGCAGGTACATCACGGCCGCCCACGAGCCGCGACGCTCCGCGAGCACGACGTCGTCGACCGTCACCACCCGTTCGGAGCCGACCCGCGCGCGGCACGCCGCGTCGAGCACGGCGAGGTCCTGCGCGGAGAGCGGGTCCGGTTCGGGCGTCCACGACGCGAGCGCGTGCGGCGCCGGACCGACGAACGGGACCGCGAACGCCACCGCGGCGACAGCCGCCACGGCCGCCGGGACGCCGACCCGGCGCGCCGTGCGGCGCCGGGCCTGCACGGCGAGGTGCCCGACGGCGCGGGCACCCGTCGTGCCGGGCTCCTCGCCCGCGAGGATGCGGTCGAGGCCCTGGGCCGCACGCGCGGCCTCGGCGGCGGAGAGGTCGGACGCGGGGGCGGGGTCGAGCCCGCGGAGGACGGTCAGGTCGTCGTGAGTCATCGGAGCGCCTCCTGGGCGGTGACGTCGAGGGATCGGGCACGGGAGGCGGCGGGCCGGTGGTCCGCAGCGTCCGTGTCGGCACCCTCGTCGAGGGCGAGCAGCCGACGGAGCGCCGTGCGAGCGCGGTGCAGACGGAGCCGGTAGGCGACCGCGGAGATGCCGAGGACGCGCCCTGCGTCCGCGGACGGCAGGTCCTCCCAGAGGAGCAGCGAGAGCACCTCCTGCTGGTCCGGGGTGAGGCGGCGCCACGCCGCCGCGAGGTCGGAGCGCGCAGCCGTCTGCTCGTCAGGGGCCGGGACGAGCGGCTCGGGCTGCGCGGCGAGCCGGACACCGAGCGCACCGCGTCGGGTGCTCGCCCGCCGGTCGTTGAGGAGGCAGCCGCGCGCGACCCCGAACAACCACGCCCGCTGGGCGTCCCGGGTCGGTGGGAGGTCGCGCACCCGCCACCACGCGACGACGAACGCCTCGTGGACGACGTCCTCGGCGTGGTCGTCGTCGGTGCGTCGCCGCACGAAGCGGAGCACGTCGGCGTACGTGTCTCGGTAGAGGTCGCGGAACCGTTCCTCACGGTCCGCCACGGGAGGTGGGCTCATACCTCGTACGTGTCCGGCACCCGGCCCGCTGTTTCGGCGGGCGTCAGCCCTGGTCCTGGATCTCCTCGATGATCTTGCCGTCGAGCAGGCTCACCACGAGCGCGGTCCCGACGAGGCCCGTCGAGACGATGTCGGGGTCGTCCGCGGACGGGAGGTCGTCCATCGGGTCGACGGCGGACGTCTCGCCCCGCCGCGCCGGCTCCTCGGTCCGCGGGACGCGGGCCGCCGCGATCGCCGCGCGCGCGGCGGAGACGCCGCGCAACGGCGCTGCCGACGGGCCCGCGGGAGCGGCCGGTGCCGCCGTCCGGGCGGGCGCCTCCTGGCGCGGGCCCGCGGGCGTCGCCGCGCCGGGGCGTCCGGGCGCGGAGGGTGCGGGGCCGCCGGACGGCGCGGTCCGGGCAGGGGTCTGCGTGGCGGTCGGGGTGGGCGCCGACGCCGGTTCGAGCACGGTCTCCGGCTCGGGGCCGTCGTCGAGGTCGGCGGGCGGCTCCGCGGGCAGCCCCGCGAGCCACGCCTCGTCCGCGCTGTCCGCGCGCGGCTCGGGCGCGGGCGTCGGGGCCGACGCCCCGGCGAGCCACGCCTCGTCGGCGGCGTCCACCACGGTCGAGCCGGCCGGCGGCGCGGCGGGCGCGGTCTCCGTGCCCGGTCGTTCCTGGAGCGCGACGGCGGCGCGCGGGGTCTCGTGCGCCTCCGCGGCCTCGTCGGCCGGGCGGGAGGTGCTCGCGGAGCGGGCGGTGCCGGGGGTGCTCGGCGCCACGACGGTCGCGACCGGGACCGTCGCCTGCGAGCCGCCCGGGCCGTGGAGGGCGGCAGCCCCGGCGCTCGCCGAGGCGGACCCCGCGGGGCGGGACACGGCGGGGCCGGCCGCCACGGCGGGCGCCGCCGTGCCGGACGCCGGGGCGCCGGGCGCGGGCGCCGGTGCGGGGGCCGTCGACGGCGCAGGCGATGCCGGCGCGGGGCCGGACGACGGTGCCGAGCCGCCGCCCGGCTGGCCACCCTCGTCGAGGCGCGGCTCGACGCGGACCTGGAGCCCGAGCGTCTGGTAGACGACGTCCTGGACCGCGCTCGTGTGCCGGGACGACGAGAACGTGCGGGCCAGCCCCGGCGACGGGAAGGCGAGGTAGAGCACGTCGGCGCCGAGCTCCGCGACCTGCGCGTTGGCGCTCACCAGCGACCACGTCACGGGGCTCGCGCGGAGGTTCTCGAGGACCTCCGGCCAGCGCCGGCGCAGCTCCTCGGTCGTCAGGGCAGCGCTCGCGCCACCCGCTGCCGGAGCGGACGGCGCGGCCGCCTCCTGCCGGGGAGCCGCCTCGCGCGGCGTCGACGGCCGCTGGGCGTCCTCGCGCGGCGCCTCCTCGCGTGACGTCTCGTGGTGCGGTGCCTCGTGGTGCGGTGCCTCGTGGTGCGGTGCCTCGGGAGCGGGCGAGGGAGCGTCCGCCGGGGCAGCAGAGGCAGCAGTGTCGCGGGCGCGGTCGGCCGAGGCCTCGGACTCCGAGACGGACGTCGTGCCGGAGACGGTGCTCGACGTCGCGTCGGGCGCGGTGCCGGGCCGGGCGCTCGCCGCACCGGACACGGGACCGGTCCGCTCGGGGGCGGACGCCTCGGCAGGCGCGATCCCCTCGCGCGGCGCGGACGAGTCGGCGGGAGCGGACGACCCCACGGCCGACCCGGCACCGTCGTCGCCCGACGCCCTCGCGCCGTCGGCCACGTGCGACGCAGCAGCAGGCGATGCGGCAGCGGGCGACACGGCGGCGTCGACGTCGCCGGACGGGCGGTCCTGCTCCGGCGCGGAGGGAGCCTCGACGCGCCCGACCGGCGTCGGGTCCTGCACGACCGGCGCGCCCGCGGCAGCCTGGGCCGGTCGCGGCGGCCGGAGCGCCGCGCGGACGGCGGCGGCGCCGGTGAGGCCCGACGAGGGCACGCCGACCGGGGACGCGGCCGGAGCCGTGGCCGTGGCGCCGCCGTCGCCCGGGGCGGCCGTCCCTGCGGCGGGCGGGACCACGACGTTGCCCAGGCCGCCCCGCTCGAGCCGGTCGAGGCGCGCCGCGAACCCGGCCGCGCCGTCGTCCGCCCCGGGCAGGAGCAGGCGGGCCATGAGGAGCTCGAGGTGCAGGCGGGGCGACGTCGCGCCCGTCATCTCGGTGAGCGCGGCGTTGACGAGGTCGGCGGCCCGGGACAGCTCGGCCACGCCGAGGTGCTGCGCCTGCGTGCGCATGCGCTCGAGCTGGTCGGCGGGCTGGTCGCGCAGGACGGCCTGCGCCTCGTCGCCCGAGACCGCGATGACGATGAGGTCGCGCAGGCGCTCGAGCACGTCCTCGACGAAGCGCCGCGGCTCGTGCCCCGTCGCGATGACGTGGTCCACGACGCGGAAGATGCTCGCGCCGTCGCGCGCGGCGAGGGCGTCCACGACGTCGTCGAGCAGGGTGGCGTGCGTGAAGCCGAGGAGCGCGACCGCGCGCTCGTACTCGACGGCGCCGTCCTCGGCACCCGCGATGAGCTGGTCCATGACGGACAGCGAGTCGCGGACGGAGCCGCCGCCCGCGCGCGTGACGAGCGGGACGACGCCGCTGCCGATCGACACGCCCTCGGCCGCGCAGAGCTCCTCGAGGTAGGGGCCGAGCACGTCCGGCGGGACGAGGCGGAAGGGATAGTGGTGGGTGCGCGAGCGGATGGTGCCGATGACCTTGTCCGGCTCCGTCGTCGCGAAGACGAACTTCACGTGCTCCGGCGGCTCCTCGACGAGCTTGAGCAGGGCGTTGAAGCCCTGCGGCGTCACCATGTGCGCCTCGTCGAGGATGAAGATCTTGTACCGGTCGCGCGCGGGGGCGAACGCGGCGCGCTCGCGCAGCTCGCGCGCGTCGTCCACGCCGTTGTGCGACGCCGCGTCGATCTCGACCACGTCGAGGCTGCCGGGGCCGCCGCGCGCGAGCTCGACGCACGACGGGCACTGCCCGCACGGCGTGTCGAGCGGGCTCTCCGGGGTGTTCCGCTCGCAGTTGAGCGTGCGCGCGAGGATGCGCGCGCTCGTCGTCTTGCCGCACCCCCGGGGCCCGGAGAAGAGATAGGCGTGGTTCACGCGACCGCTGCGCAGCGCCTGCATGAGCGGTGCGGTCACGTGGTCCTGACCGATCACCTCGGCGAAGGTCTCGGGCCGGTAGCGGCGGTACAGGGCGGTGCTCACCCCGGTCACTCTAGACGTCGCGACCCACACGCACGAGGTCGCTCCGCCGTCGGTCCCGCCGGTCCCGGCCCGGCCAGGTCAGCGGTGCAGCGCCTTGCGCGCGAGCCAGTTGCCGAGCAGCTGCGCGACCTGGACGATCGCGATGATGACGAGCACCGTCACGACCACGACGGCCCAGTTGTAGCGCTGGTAGCCGTAGACGATCGCGAAGTTCCCCAGGCCGCCGCCGCCGATGATCCCGGCGATGGCGGACATGTCGAGCACCGCGATGAAGAGGAACGTGTACCCGAGGATGAGCGGCGCGAGCGCCTCGGGCACGAGCACCGTCGTGATGATGCGCCACGACGACGCGCCCATGGCGCGCGCCGCCTCGATGACGCCCGGGTCGATCCCCACGAGGTTCTGCTCGACGATGCGGCTCGTGCCGAACGCCGTCATCACCGACAGGGGGAAGATGAACGCCTCCGTGCCCAGCGTCGTCCCGACCACCTGGAGCGTCACCGGGCCGAGCAGCGTGACGAAGATGATGAACGGGATCGGCCGCACGATGTTGACGAGCACGTTGAGCACGCCGAACACCCAGCGGTTGGCGAGCAGGTTGCCGCGCCGCGTCACGTAGAGCGCGATGCCGAGCGCGAGGCCCGCGACACCGCCCGTGAGCAGGGCGACGGACACCATCTGGAGCGTCTGGCCGAACGACTCGACGAGGATCGGCCACAGCTGGGACCAGTCGCGGTTCATCAGCGGCCTCCGAGGTTGCCGTGGCGGAAGAGGGTGTCGCGGGCGAGACCGTACGGGTCGCCCGGGTCGTCGTCGGGGTCGGGGGCGTCCTCGTCGGCCGGAGCCGCGGCGAGGCGCGCGACGCGCGGGTCGTCGAGCGGGTGCTCCGCCGTCCCGAGGTCGACGACGTCGGCACGCTCGCCGAGCGCGAGGAGGAACGGCGCGATGCGGTCCTCGGGCGCGTCGAGCTCGACGGTGAGCGACCCGAACGGCCGCTCCCCCACCTCGGAGATGCCGCCGTAGACGACGGACCCGTCGACGTCGTGCTCGCGCAGGAGGCGGAACAGGTCCGTCCCGGTGCTCGCGCCCTCGCGCACGCCGACCGTCACGAGGCGGCCCGGGTGGCGCTCGCGCAGGCGGGCGAGCGTCTCGCGCGACGGCCGGTCGTGCAGCGCGGTGCCGACGAACCGCTGCGCGGCGTCGGCGCGCGGCGCGGAGAAGACGTCGTACACGTCGCCCGTCTCGACGACCCGCCCGTGCTCCATCACGGCGACGCGGTGGCAGGTCGAGCGCACGACCTCCATCTCGTGCGTGATGACGACGATGGTGATGCCGAGCTCGGCGTTGACGCGCCGCAGGAGCGCGAGGACCTCGCGCGTCGTCTCGGGGTCGAGCGCGGAGGTCGCCTCGTCGGCGAGGAGGATCGTGGGCTGCGCCGCGAGCGCGCGGGCGATCCCGACGCGCTGCTTCTGCCCGCCCGAGAGCTGGCGCGGGTAGGCCTTCGCCTTGTCGGCGAGCCCCACGAACGCGAGGAGCTCGGCGACGCGCGCCGCCCGCTTCTCGCGCGACCAGCCCGCCACCTTGAGCGGGTAGGCCACGTTCCCGGCGACGGTGCGCGACGACAGGAGGTTGAACTGCTGGAACACCATCCCGATGCGCGAGCGCACCTCGCGCACGCGGCGCTCGGACAGGCCCGTGATGACCTGGCCGTCGACGACGACCTCGCCGCTCGTCACCGTCTCCAGCGCGTTGACGAGCCGCACGAGCGTCGACTTCCCGGCGCCGGAGTAGCCGATGACGCCGAAGATCTCGCCGCGGCGGATGGACAGCGAGACGTCGTCGACCGCGTGCACGGCCCCCTCGCCCTCGCCGAAGGTCTTGCTCACGTGGCGCAGCTCGATCGCGGGCTGCTCGTCACCACCCGGGTCGCGGGGGACGTCGGTCACGTCGGAATCCTCTCGTCGGAGGCCGGGCCGCAGGGCCGGGCCGCCTGGCGCGGTCGGGCCGCCCGCCGTCGGGCGAGCCGTCCGCCTGCCATCGTCTCTCCCCGGCACGACGGCGCGCGAGGGCGGGCGCGTCCTGCGCGCCCGCCCTCCCGTCGTCCGGGACGTGCCGGGTCAGCCGCGGATGTCGGCCTCGATGCCCGCGAGGATCTCCTGGAGCTCCGCCGGCGAGTTCTCCTTGATGACGGCCGTGCCGCCCGACGCCTTCTTCTCGGCCTCGACGACCTCCGGCGAGTGCGAGAGCTCGGCGAGCTTGAGCAGCGTCTCGTCGTCCTTGTCCTCGGCGCGCGCGACCCACACGTTGATGTAGGGCTTCGCGGCGTCGGAGTCGGGGTCGTCCTGGAACAGGGCCTCGTCGGGCGAGAGGCCCGCGTCCTCGACGAAGTCGTTGTTGATGATCGACGCGTCGACCGACTGGAGCTGGATCGGGGTCTGCGCGGCGTCGACGGGCGTGACGGTCACCTTGGAGCTGGGCAGCACGTCGGCCTCGGTCGAGATCGAGCTCCCGCCGTCCTTCAGCTCGACGAGGCCGGCCTCCTGGAGCACGAGGAGCGCGCGGGCGAGGTTCGTCGGATCGTTGGGCACGGCGACCTGGCCGCCGTCGGGGATCTGCTCGAGCGACGTGTGCTTCGTCGAGTACAGGCCGAGCGGGTAGACGGCGGTCGCGCCGATGGGCTGCAGGTCGTCGTTCGCGTCCACGTTGTAGCCCGCGAGGAACTGCAGGTGCTGGAACTGGTTCACGTCGAGCTCGCCCTGGGACAGCGCGGGGTTCGCCTGCGTGTAGTCCTGGAGGTCGACGAGCTCGACGTCGATGCCCTCGGCCTCGGCCTGCTCCTGGAAGACGGCCCACTTGTCGTCGGACGCGCCGACGACGCCGACGCGGATCGGGCCCTCGTCCCCGCTCTCGCCGGAGGCACCGCCCGAGGAGTCGCCGCCACCGCACGCGGTGAGGGTCAGGGCGGCCGTCGCGGCGATCGCGGTCCAGGTCAGGCGCTTGCGGGTGGTGGAGAACGACATGGGGGTTCCTTCCGATGACGACGGCGCGGTCACGGGTGGCGACCGGCACGGCCGGGGGTGCAGGGGGTCCCTGCGAGGTGGTGGGGTTCGGGGTGCTTCCGGCGGGCCATCAGCCACGCGGCGAGCGGGGGCCGGTCGTCGTCGAGGACGACGCGGCGGGTGCGGCGCAGGTCTCCCTGCGGGTCACGACGGCGTCAGCAGCCGCACATTCGCCCGGTGCGCACGCGGCGAC
The DNA here is from genome assembly GCF_058792115.1 of Cellulosimicrobium sp. EB106-03-01-XG111. Taxonomy (NCBI): domain Bacteria; kingdom Bacillati; phylum Actinomycetota; class Actinomycetes; order Micrococcales; family Promicromonosporaceae; genus Cellulosimicrobium; species Cellulosimicrobium sp. EB106-03-01-XG111. The sequence continues at coordinate 86,917 of NZ_JBYTEQ010000021.1, read as the reverse complement.
AGCACGACGAGCCGGCGCAGGCTGCTGCGCGCGGGGTCGTGGTGACGACGTGCTGGCGGGTCATGCCGACATCATGGGCACGACGGCGGCCCGCACGCCAATCTCCGGCCACGAAAGTCCACGATGTGGACCACAAAGTGGTCGCATGTCGGGAACAAGGGCGCCCTCATCGGGCCAGAAGGGGGCAATTCGGTCAGACCCGCCGCAGCGCCGCGCACCGAGGCGCTGCTGCACGCGCGGACCGCCGCGCAACGGCCGGACGGCGCAGCCAGCACGGGGCCGCAGCGGGTCCGGGGACGCAAAGGACCCCTCGCACACCCACCAGAGCTCACCTACCCTTGCTGCCTTCCGGCCCTGGGGGAGTTCGGCGAGATGATGCCGCACGAGGGGTCTGCACCCACCCTAGCCCAGGTCGGCGCCGCGCTCGAAACCCGCTCCCCCACGCGCTCCACCACGCGTTCCGGCACACCGCCTCCCAGAGGCGATTCGGTCGGGGAGCCGCCGTCCGGTATCCTCGTTGCGCTGCTGTCGGTGCGCACCCGTGCGTCGTCGACCGTCGCCAGGAGGATTCGCCTAGTGGCCTATGGCGCACGCTTGGAAAGCGTGTTGGGTTAACAGCCCTCGGGGGTTCGAATCCCCCATCCTCCGCAGACCGAAGGGCCCGCCGCACTCGCGGCGGGCCCTTCGTCGTCGTGCACGCGCACACCGAAAAGGCCCGTCGCACAGGTGCGACGGGCCTCTCGACGTCCCGACGGTCCGACGCGCCGGGACGTGGCGCCGGCGGTGCCGCCGACGGCTCCCCCCAGCCTACGGGTGTCCGGCCCGGAACGGCAGGGGTGGAGAGCCCCGGAGTCCCGGATCTTCGCCACATCCGCCCACCCTGGGACTTCTCTGAACCGCTGGACAGGCGTTGAACACGTGTTTAGTCTATTGAACATGCGTTCAGAGCAGCAGCCGCCAGCGAGCACGCCCCCGCCGTCGGGCACCGACGACCTCACGACCCGCGCCCGGATCCGGGACGCCGCGATCGCCCGGTTCGCGCGGGACGGGTTCGGCGCGCCGCTGCGCACCATCGCGGCCGACGCGGGCGTGAGCGCAGCACTCGTCGTGCACCACTTCGGCTCCAAGGACGGGCTGCGTCGCGCGTGCGACGCGTACGTGTTCGACGCCGTCCGCGCCGCGAAGACCGACGCGATCTCGCCGCAGGACCCGGCGGCCGGGCCCATGGCGCTGTTCACGCAGCTCGCCGGGATCGAGGACTACGCGCCCGTGTTCGAGTACACGCTGCGCAGCCTCCAGGCGGGCGGCGACCTCGCACGCTCGTTCGTCGAGCACCTCACGCAGGTCACGCTCGAGTACATGGAGGACGGCGTCGCCGCCGGGGTGATCCGCCCGAGCCGGGACGAGCCCGCCCGCGCGCGGTACCTCGTCTCGCTCTCCCTCGGCTCGCTCCTCGTCGACGGCGCGCTGCGCGAGCGGACCGAGCCGCGCGACCCCGAGGCCGACCTCCGCGAGTACGTCGAGCGCGTGATGCTGCCCGCGCTCGAGGTCTTCACCGAAGGGCTCTTCGTCGAGCCGACGCTGCTCGACGCGTACGTCCGGCACACCACCCACCAGGAGGAGACGCGATGACGAGCACGACCCCCGCCGTCGAGGTGCACGACCTGCGCAAGGCGTTCGGCCACGTGCAGGCGCTCGACGGCCTCGACCTGACCGTCCGCACGGGCGAGGTCGCCGGCTTCCTCGGACCGAACGGCGCCGGGAAGTCGACGACGATCCGGGTGCTGCTCGGGCTGCTCCGCGCCGACTCGGGGACCACCCGGCTGCTCGGCGGGGACCCGTGGCGCGACGCCGTCGACCTGCACCGCCGGCTCGCGTACGTTCCGGGCGACGTGAGCCTGTGGCCGAACCTCACCGGCGGCGAGGCGATCGACCTGCTCACCCGGCTGCGCGGGCGCGTCGACCCGCGCCGCAAGGCGCTCCTGCTCGAGCGCTTCGAGCTCGACCCGTCGAAGAAGGCGCGCACGTACTCCAAGGGGAACCGGCAGAAGGTCGCGCTCGTCGCGGCGTTCGCGTCCGACGTCGAGCTGCTCGTGCTCGACGAGCCGACGTCCGGCCTCGACCCCCTCATGGAGTCGGTGTTCACGCAGTGCGTGCGCGAGGTCACGGCGGAGGGGCGGTCGGTCCTGCTCTCGAGCCACATCCTCGCGGAGGTCGAGAAGCTGTGCGACACCGTGACGATCATCCGCGCCGGCCGCACGGTCCAGTCCGGCACGCTCGCCGAGCTGCGGCACCTCACGCGGTCGTCGGTCACCGCGGTGACCGACCGCGACCCTGCCGCTCTCGACGCGCTCGACGGCGTGCACGACCTCCTCGTCGAGCCCGGCGCCGACGGGACGCGGGCGCGGTTCGACGTCGACAACGACCACGTGCAGCCCGTGCTGCGCGCGCTCACCGACCTCGGGCTGCGGTCCGTCACGGTCACGCCGCCGTCGCTCGAGGAGCTGTTCCTGCGCCACTACGGCGACGAGCTCGCCCAGCTCGACGGGGCCGGTGCGCTGTGAGCGCCCCCACCGCGGCGCCGCCCCGCGGACGTCGCGCGACCGCCGTCGCTCCCGAGCCACCCCGCCCCGGCCGCGCGGCCACGGGCTGGCTCACCCTGCTGCGCTTCGTCCTGCGCCGCGACCGCGTCCGCATCCCCGTCTGGACGGCCGCCGTCGCGCTCCTCTTCGGGTACGCGGCCGTCGCCCTCGACACGCTCTACCCGACGGCGGCCGACCGCCAGGCGCGCGCGGCGCTCGTCTCGAGCCCCGCCGGAATCATGCTGTCCGGGCCGCAGTACGGCATCGAGGACTACACGCTCGGCGCGATGATCGCCAACGAGATGGCCCTCACCGTCATGGTCGCGGTCGCGATCATGAGCATCTTCCTCGTCGTGCGGCACACGCGTGCCGAGGAGGAGACCGGCCGGGCGGAGCTCGTCCGGGCGGGCGTCGTCGGGCGGCACGCGCCCGCGACCGCGGCGTTCGTCGCCGCGGTCGTGGCGAACGCGGCCATCGCCCTCGCGACCGGCGTGGTGCTCGTCGCGACCGGTCTCGACGCCGTGGACTCCCTCGCGCTCGGTGCCGCCGTCGGGGTCACGGGCCTCGTGTTCGCGGCCGTCGCCGTCGTGACGAGCCAGGTCACCGAGCACGCGCGCGGCGCGAGCGGGCTCGCGCTCGCCGTGCTCGGCGTCGCGTTCCTCCTCCGCGCCGTCGGCGACGTCCAGGAGGAGCACGGCAGCTGGGTCTCGTGGCTCTCCCCCATCGGGTGGGCGCAGCAGATCCGGGCGTTCGTCGACCTGCGCTGGTGGCCCCTCGTCCTGTCCGTCGCGCTCGTCGTGCTGCTCCTCGCCCTGGGCGCGGCGCTCGCCGCCCGGCGCGACCTCGGCGCCGGGCTCGTCCCGCCGCGCGCGGGCCGGCCCGACGCCGCCCGGTGGCTCGCGAGCCCGCTGGCCCTCGCGTGGCGCCAGCAGCGCGCGTCCGTGCTCGCGTGGGCCGTCGGGGTCGGCGTCACGGCGCTCGCGTGCGGGACGTTCGTCGACTCGGTGGGCGACATGGTCGCGGACAACCCCGAGATCGCGCAGATGATCGGCGACGCGTCCGCCCTCGTGGGCGGGTTCGTCGCCGTCATGGCCCTCTTCCTCGGGCTCGGCGCGGGCGGGTTCGCCGTCGCCTCGGTGCAGCGCGCCCGGGGCGAGGAGACCGCGGGGCGGCTCGAGCCGGTGCTCGCGACGGGCGTCGGGCGCGTGCGGTGGCTCGCGGGCCAGCTCGTCGTGACCCTTTCCGGGACGTGCGTCCTGCTGGCCGTGAGCGCCGTCGGGCTCTGGCTCGGCGCGCTGAGCGTCGGGGAGGACGCGTTCGGCCTCGGCGACCATCTCGCCGCGTCGTTCGCGTACCTGCCCGCGATCGCGGTCGTCGCGGGGGTCGCGGTCGCGGCGTTCGGGTCGCGCCCGGGCCTCGCGGCGCTCGCGTGGGCGCTCCTCGCCTACTCGTTCGTCGTGACGATGTTCGGCGCCCTGCTCGACCTGCCGTCGTGGGCGAGCGGGCTCTCGCCCTTCTGGCACGTGCCCCAGCTCCCCGGGGCCGACGCCGAGCCGTGGCCCTTCGTGTGGCTCACGCTCCTCGCCGTCGTGCTCGTCGCGCTGGGCCTCGCGGGCTTCCGCCGCCGCGACGTCCCGCGCCCCTGACGCGTGCCCGTCGTGGGCTCCGGCTAGGCTCGATCCACCTTTTCCGACCACGGAGGTGACGGTCATGTCCACGCCCGACCGGAGCGACGCGACGCGCTCGGCCAGGGCCACCCTGCACGAGTGGGTCGACGCGATCCCCGCGCGGGAGCCGACCGAGGGTGCGGGAGCCCGCGAGCCGCGCACGTGGGTCGCGGCCCTCGCGCTCGAGGGCACGTGGCTGGGCCTGTACCAGGACGCGTACCGGTTCACCGAGACGGAGTGGGACGAGCTGGTCGACGACCTCTCCCGGTACGCCGACGTCCGGCCGCCCGCGCGCGCCGTCGTGTTCCGCGACGTCGAGCTCGACGAGGACCCGTTCCGCGACGACGAGCGCCCGCTCGTGGACGCGGTGCTGCGCGTCGCGCTCGAGGAGGGGGTCGAGAACGTCACGTTCGCCGCGGTCGCGCGGCGGTGCGACCGCAGCGAGTCGACCCTGCGGTCGATGTTCGGGGACGCCGAGACGCTGGTCGACGACGTCGCGATCGAGGTCGTGCAGTCCGGGTTCGACGACCTCTCGCCGCTGCGGCTCGACCCGTCGCGCGCCGCGGTCGCGGCGTCCGTCGCGGCGCTCGACGACTCGCGCAAGGCGGCGGCGCTCCTGCGCCTCTACGCCCTCGGCGGGGTCGCGCGCGACGACGTGCCCGAGGGTCAGCACACCGTCCACGCGGACGTGCTGCGCGCGTGGCGGGAGGAGGGCGCGCCGTCGTCCCTCGTGCTCGCGGCGCTCGCGTGCGACGGCTGGCGGGCGGGCGAGCGGCAGCGCGCGCTGCTGTTCCCGCCGGCCCTGCCGGGTGCGGTCGTGCGCGAGCTCGCGCGCCTCGTGGACGACGCCGCGGGCCCGGCCACGCCGTAGCGGTCCCGGCACGGCCCGCGGCTCCCGGTCAGCGCCGGAGCTCGCGCTCCCGCACGACGCCAGGGCACGGGATCGCGACGACGTCCCCACGCCTCAGGTCATCGGGGAGCCGCGCGGCGGCCCCGGCGCGGCCGGGGGCGGGGTGCACGGTGAAGCGGCGCAGGGGTGCCGCCGAGACACGGCCGACGAGCCGGGCCTCCTCGACCGCCGCGCCGCACGCGTCGAGGTCGGCGTCGAGCCACACCTGCCGGTGGTGGCCCCCGAGGCGCGGGACGACGTCCTCCACCCCGGCGAGCACGACGCACCGCGGCGACGCCTCCCACAGCCGCCCGACGCGGCCGGGGTCGGCGCTCGCGGGCACGTGGACGGTCGGGGTCGCGCGCAGCCGGGCGCAGGCGGCGAGGCTCGTCCCGTCGACGAGCACGTCGTGCGGGGCGAGGACGGTGCCGCCCGGCCAGGCCGACGAGGGAGCGCCGCGCAGCGCGGCGAGCCGGGCGGAGAACGCGGTGTGCACGAGGGTCATGGCTCCGGTCTACCGCGCGCGGCGACGGCGGGATCCGGGCCTGACGGAACGCACACGGCCCGCGCCCGGATCCTCACGGCCTCCCGACGCGCGGGGGGCCGTCCGCCCGTGGGGAGGCTGCTCGCGGGCCGGCGTCAGGACGCCGCGGTCGGCGCGCCGGGGTCCGGCTCGAAGCGGTAGCCCATGCCCGCCTCCGTGAGCAGGTAGCGCGGCGCCGCCGGCTCCGGCTCGAGCTTCTTGCGGAGCTGCGCGACGTACAGGCGCAGGTACCCCGTGTCGCTCACGTGCTGGGAGCCCCAGATCTCGGTGAGCAGCGTCTGCCGCGTGACGAGCTTCCCCGGGTTGCGGACGAGCCGCTCCAGCACCTGCCACTCCGTCGGGGTGAGGCGCACCTGCTCGGTCTGGCCGTCGCGCACGCGCACGACGCTGTGGGCCGACAGGTCGACCGTCACGTCGCCCAGCACGACGACCGGGGCGGAGTCCTCGTGCGCGACGCGGCGCGTGAGCGCGCGGATGCGGGCGAGCAGCTCCTCGATGGAGAACGGCTTCGTGACGTAGTCGTCGGCGCCCGCGTCGAGGGCCTCGACCTTGTCGGCGGCGCCCGTGCGTCCGGACACGACGAGGATCGGGGCGTCGGACCAGCCCCGGACGGCGTGGATCACGTCGAGGCCGTCGAGCTCGGGCATGCCGAGGTCGAGCATGAGGACGTCCGGGCGGTGGTCGATCGCGCGCGCGATCGCCTGCGAGCCCGAGGTCGCCGTGATGATCTCGTAGCCCTGCGCGGTGAGGGTGATGCGCAGGGCGCGCAGGATCTGCGGGTCGTCGTCGGCGATGAGGATCTTCATGGCGCGCTGGTCTCCGGTGCGTCGGGGTGGGGCGTCGGGCCCGCGGCGGGCAGGGCCACGACCATGGTGAGCCCTCCGCCGGGGGTGTCCTCCGGGGTGAGCGTGCCGCCCATGCCCTCGACGAACCCCTTCGACAGCGCGAGGCCGAGCCCGAGGCCGGTCGTGTTGTCGGTGTCGCCGAGGCGCTGGAACGGCACGAACACGTCCTCGCGCCGCTCGGGCGGGATGCCCGGACCGTGGTCGACGACGCGGATCTCGACCGACCCGCCGAACGCGCTCGTCGAGATCCGTACCCGCTCGCCCTGGGGCGAGTGCCGTGTCGCGTTGGCGAGCAGGTTGACGAGCACCCGCTGGAGCAGCACCGGGTCGGCGACGACCGCGGGGACGTCGAGCTCGAGGTCGAGCTCGACCTGGGCCGGCCCCAGGCCGAGCTCGTCCAGGGCCGGCAGCACGACGTCGGCCGGCTCGACCTCGGTGCGCGACACCCCGAGGACGCCCGCCTCCAGGCGGCTCACGTCGAGCAGGTCGGTGATGAGCGTGCCGAGGGCGCCGAGGCTCTCGTCCGCGGTCGCGAGCAGCTCGTCCCGGTCGGCGGGGCTGAGCGCGCCGCGCGTCGAGCGCAGGCCGCTCACGGCGGCGGTCGCGGCGCTCAGCGGGCGGCGCAGGTCGTGGCTCAGCGCCGACAGCAGCGCGCTGCGCACGCGGTCGGACTCGGCGAGCTGGTCCATCTCGCTCGCGACCTCGGCGAGGTCGCTGTGCTCGAGCGCCGCCTCGAGCTGCACCGCGATGACGTTGAGCAGCCGCCGCTCGGAGGCCGCGAGGTCCGGGCCGAACAGCTCGAGGTCGGCGCGGTCGTCCACGCGCACCGTCGTGCTGGGCGTGCCCGGTCCCGGGTCGCCGTCGGCCGCGAGCTCCGTCCCGGAGACGACGAGCCGTGCCCCCACCATGCCGAACGCCTCGCGCGCCCGGCTCACGAGGGCCTGCACGGCGTCCTGCCCGCGCAGGACGCTGCCCGCGACCGTGGCGAGCACCTCGGACTCCGCGGCCGCCCGCCGGGCCGCCCGGGTCGTGCGCGCCGCGCGGTCGACGACGACGCTCACGAGCACGGCGATGACGACGTACAGGACGAGGGCCACGAGGTGGAACCGCTCGCCCACGGTGATCGTGTGCAGGGGCTCGACGAAGAAGTAGTCGAGCGTGACGCCCGACAGGACCGCGGCGTAGACCGCGGGCCAGACGCCCCCGACGAGCGCGACGACGACGACGAGCAGCTGGTACGCCAGGACGTCCGTCACGAGCGTGTCCTCGTCGCGCGCCGTGACGAGGAGCCAGGTGAGCAGCGGTCCCCCGACGAGCGCGAGGACGAACCCCGCGACGCGACGCCGCAGGGTGAGCGCGCCGCCCGAGCGGGGCAGGCGCGCCCCTCCCCCGGCGGCGGCGTGGTTGACGATGTGGACGTCGATGTTGCCCGCCTCGCGCGTGACCGTCGCGCCGATGCCCGGACCGCTGAGGGCCGACGCGAGCCGGCCCCGGCGCGAGACCCCGATGACGAGCTGCGTGGCGTTGACACCCTTGGCGAACTCGACGAGCGCGGTGGGGACGTCGTCGCCCACGACCTGGTGGTACGTCCCGCCGAGCTGCTCGACGAGCGCGCGCTGGTGCGCGAGCGCGCCGGGGGCCGCGTCGCGCAGGCCGTCCTGCGTCGTGACGTGCACCGCGAGGAGCTGGCCGCCCGCCGAGCGCGCGGCGATGCGGGCGCCGCGCCGCACGAGCGTCTCCCCCTCCGGGCCGCCCGTGAGCGTCACGACGACGCGCTCGCGCGCCTCCCACGTGCTGTCGATCCCGTGCTCGGTCCGGTAGAGCTGGAGCGCCGCGTCGACCTCGTCGGCGAGCCAGAGCAGCGCGAGCTCGCGCAGCGCGGTGAGGTTCCCGAGGCGGAAGTAGTTCGACAGCGCCGCGTCGACGCGCTCGGCCGGGTAGACGTACCCGCCCGCGAGGCGGTCGCGCAGCGCCTGGGGCGCGAGGTCGACGACCTCGATCTGGTCCGCGCCGCGCAGGACGGCGTCGGGGATCGTCTCGCGCTGCACGGCGCCCGTGATCTTCTCGACCACGTCGTTGAGCGACTCGATGTGCTGGATGTTGACGGTCGAGATGACGTCGATCCCGGCGTCGAGCAGCCGGTCGACGTCCTGCCAGCGCTTCTCGTGGTCGAGACCCGGCGCGTTCGTGTGCGCGAGCTCGTCGACGAGCGCGACGTCGGGGCGCCGCGCGAGGACGGCGTCCAGGTCGAGGTCCGTGAGCTCGACGCCCCGGTGGGTCACGCGGACGCGGGGCACCACCTCGAGTCCCTCCGCCATGGCCGCCGTCGCGGCGCGGCCGTGGGTCTCCACGACCGCGACCACGACGTCCCGGCCCTCGTCGCGCAGACGGCGGCCCTCCTCGAGCATGGCGTAGGTCTTCCCGACGCCGGGCGCCGCGCCGAGGAGGACCCGCAGCCGTCCGCGCGCCATGCTCAGCCTCCGATCCGGTCCAGGGCGACGTTGAGCTCGAGCACGTTCACCGTCGGCTCGCCGAGGTACCCCAGCGCACGCCCCCCAGTGTGCCGCGCGACGAGCTCCTCGACCTGCGCGGCGGTCAGACCGCGCGCCGCCGCGACGCGGTCGACCTGGACGGCGGCGTAGGCCGGGCTGATGTGGGGGTCGAGGCCGGAGCCCGAGGCCGTGAGCGCGTCCACGGGGACGTCGGCCGGGTCGATGCCCTCGAGCTCGGCGACCTGGGCGCGCCGCTCCGTGATCGCGGCGACGAGGTCGGCGTTCTCGGGGCCGAGGTTCGAGCCCGACGACGCCGCGGCGTCGTACCCGTCGCCCGCGGCCGACGGCCGGGGCTGGAAGTACTCGGGCAGCGGGTCGCCGTCGGCGTCGGTGAACGCCTGCCCGAGCAGGGCCGACCCGACGACCCGGCCCGCGCCGTCGTGCACCAGCGAGCCGTCGGCGCGCGCCGGAAGGACGAGCTGCCCGACGCCGGTGACGACGAGCGTGTACCCGACGCCGAGGAGGAGGGTGAGGACGAGCATCGCCCGGGTTGCGACCCAGACGACCCGCCCGGTGCTGCGTGCCGTGGTGTTCATGGAGGTTCTCCTGGTCGTCGTGCGGGTCAGTAGCCGGGGAGGAGGCGCACGACGAGGTCGATGAGCCAGATGCCGACGAACGGGGCCACCAGGCCGCCGACGCCGTAGACGAGCAGGTTCCGCCCGAGGATCGTCGAGGCGTCGGCCGGCCGGTACCGCACGCCGCGCAGCGCGAGCGGGATGAGCAGCACGATGACGATCGCGTTGAAGACGATCGCCGACAGCACCGCCGACGACGGCGAGCTGAGGCCCATGACGTTGAGCACCTCGAGGCCGGGGAACACCCCCATGAACATCGCGGGGATGATCGCGAAGTACTTCGCGACGTCGTTGGCGATCGAGAACGTGGTGAGCGCCCCGCGCGTGATGAGGAGCTGCTTGCCGATGCGCACGACGTCGATGAGCTTCGTCGGGTCGGAGTCGAGGTCGACCATGTTGCCGGCCTCCTTCGCGGCCGACGTGCCGGAGTTCATCGCGACGCCCACGTCGGCCTGCGCCAGGGCGGGCGCGTCGTTCGTGCCGTCGCCCGTCATGGCGACGAGGTTGCCGCCCTCCTGCTCGGCGCGGATGAGCGCGAGCTTGTCCTCGGGCGTGGCCTCGGCGAGGAAGTCGTCGACGCCCGCCTCCTGCGCGATCGCGGCGGCGGTGAGCGGGTTGTCGCCCGTGATCATCACCGTGCGGATGCCCATCGACCGCAGCTCGGCGAAGCGGTCCGCGATGCCCTCCTTCACGACGTCCTTGAGGTGGACGACGCCGAGCACGCGGCTCGCGCCGTCCGGCGTCCGCACCGCGACGACGAGCGGCGTGCCGCCCGACTGCGCGACCTCCTCCACGACGTCGTCGAGCTCCGCGAGCACGCTCGACGCCGCCCGCTCGCCGCCCTGCTCGACCCACGCCGTCACGGCGGAGCCGGCGCCCTTGCGGATCTGGGTGCCGTCCGGCTCGTCGAGCCCCGACATCCGGGTCTGCGCCGTGAACGGCACGATCTCGCCCGGCGCGGTCGGCCCGACGTCGAGGCCCCCGCGGCGCGCGAGCTCGACGATCGACGTGCCCTCCGGCGTCGGGTCCGCGAGGGACGACAGCGCGGCGGCGCGGACGAGCTCACGCTCGTCGACGTCGCGCAGCGCGACGAACCGCGCGGCCTGCCGGTTGCCGTAGGTGATGGTGCCCGTCTTGTCGAGCAGGAGGGTCGTGACGTCGCCCGCCGCCTCGACGGCGCGGCCGGACATCGCGAGCACGTTGCGCTGCACGAGGCGGTCCATCCCCGCGATGCCGATCGCCGAGAGCAGCGCGCCGATCGTCGTCGGGATGAGGCAGACCAGGAGCGCGACGAGGACGGCGACGCTCACGGGGCTCGCCGCGTACGACGCGACGGGGTTGAGCGTGAGGGCGACCACGACGAACACGATCGACAGCGACGCGAGGAGGATGCTCAGCGCGATCTCGTTCGGCGTGCGCTGCCGGCTCGCGCCCTCGACGAGCGCGATCATCCGGTCGACGAACGTCTCGCCCGGCATCGAGGTGACGCGCACGACGATGCGGTCCGACAGGACGCGCGTGCCGCCGGTGACGGCGGACCGGTCGCCGCCCGACTCGCGGATCACCGGCGCGGACTCCCCCGTGATCGCGGACTCGTCGACCGACGCGATGCCCCAGACGATCTCGCCGTCGCCGGGGACCAGCTCCCCCGCCTCGACGACGACGACGTCCCCCAGCCGCAGGTCGGCCGAGGACACCTCGACCGCGCGGGCGCGCAGGGCGCCGGGGTCGCCCGTCTCGTCGTACGCGGCGGCCCGGTGCGCGACGGTCGCGGTGCGGGTCCGGCGCAGCGAGTCGGCCTGGGCCTTGCCGCGGCCCTCCGCGACCGACTCCGCGAGGTTGGCGAAGAGGACCGTGAGCCACAGGAACACGGCGATGACCGCGGTGAAGGACCCGGGGACGGGCGTGCCGCCCGACTCCTCCGGACCGCCGAGGAACGGCTCGACGACCGCGATCACGGTGGTGAGGGCGGCCCCGACCCAGACGAGGAACATCACGGGGTTGCGCCACATCTGGCGCGGGTCGAGCTTGCGGAACGCGCCGGGCAGCGCCTGGCGCACCTGCGACCAGGTGAACAGGCCGCCGGTGGTCGCGGCCGGCTGGTGCACGGCGCGCGGGGACGGGTGGGTGAGCGTGGACATGGGTTACAGCAGCCCTTCAGCCAGGGGACCCAGCGCGAGAACGGGGAAGTACGTGAGCGCGGTGAGGAGGACCACCACGCCGATCAGGAGCCCCACGAACTGGGGGCGGTGGGTCGGCAGCGTGCCGGCGGTCGCGGGCACCTTGTCCTGCTGCGCGAGCGAGCCCGCGAGCGCGAGGACGAGGGCGATCGGCACGAACCGGCCGAGCAGGATCGCGACCCCGAGCGCGGTGTTGAGCCACGGGGTGTTCGCGGTGAGACCCGCGAACGCCGACCCGTTGTTGTTGGCGGCCGACGTGAACGCGTACAGCACCTCGGTCGTGCCGTGCACGCCGGGGTTCCAGATCGACACCGTCTCGACGCTCTCGCGCACGGCCGGGATCGCGAAGCTCAGGGCCGTGCCGACGAGCACGAGGGTCGGCGTGACGAGGATGTAGAGGCTCGCGAGCTTGATCTCGCGCGGCCCGATCTTCTTGCCCAGGTACTCGGGCGTGCGCCCGACGAGCAGGCCAGCGATGAAGACCGCGATGACGGCGAGCACGAGCATCCCGTAGAGCCCGGAGCCGACGCCGCCCGGCGCGACCTCGCCGAGCATCATGTTGAGCAGCGGGAGCATCCCGCCCAGCGCCGTGTACGAGTCGTGCATCGAGTTGACCGCGCCGGTCGACGTCGTGGTGCTCGTCGTGGCGAAGAGGGTCGAGCCGATGATCCCGAACCGCGCCTCCTTGCCCTCCATCGCGCCCCCGGCGAGCTGCGGCGCCGTGCCGTTCCCGGCGGACTCCAGCGCGGTCAGGGCCACGAACGAGGCCACGAAGAGCACGCCCATCGTCGCGAGGATCGCGTAGCCCTGCCGGTCGTCGCCGACCATGCGGCCGAACGTGCGGGGCAGGGAGAACGGGATGACGAGCATGAGCAGGACCTCGACGACGTTCGTCCACGCCGACGGGTTCTCGAACGGGTGCGCCGAGTTCACGTTGAAGAACCCGCCGCCGTTCGTGCCGAGCAGCTTGATGACCTCCTGCGAGGCCACCGGCCCGCCCGGCACGCTCTGGGTGCCGCCCGCGAGGGTCGTCACCTGCGTGAAGCCGTCGAAGTTCTGCACGACACCGCCGACGAGCAGCACGACCGCGCCCACGAGGGAGATCGGGAGCAGGATGCGCAGGCACCCGCGCACGAGGTCCACCCAGAAGTTCCCGATCGTGCCGACCCGGCGGTACGCGAAGCTCCGCACGAGCGCCACGGCGACCGCCATGCCGACCGCCGCGGACACGAAGTTCTGCACCGCGAGCCCGGCGAGCTGCACGGTGTACCCGAGCGTCTGCTCCGGCAAGTACGACTGCCAGTTCGTGTTGCCCACGAACGACGCGGCCGTGTTGAACGCGAGGTGCTCCGACGGCGCGGGCAGCCCGAGCGAGTACGGCAGCCACTGCTGCGTGCGCTGGAGCAGGTAGAGGAGCAGGAGGCCCACGGCCGAGAAGGCGAGGATGCTGCGCAGGTAGGCGGGCCACGTCTGCTCGGAGCGGGGGTCGACGCCCAGGACGCGGTACAGGCCCCGCTCCACCCGCCAGTCCTTCGGCGTGGAGTAGACCCGCGCCATGTGGTCGCCCAGCGGGCGGTAGAGCGCCGCGAGGACCAGGGCGACGGTCCCGAGCGCGAGGAGCGCGAAGATCCAGGTCATCAGAAGCGCTCCGGTCTCACGAGCGCCACCACGAGATACACGATCGCCGCCGCACCGAGAGCCGCGGCGAGGAGCTCGAGCACGATCACAGCTTCTCCACCGCCTTCCCGATTCCGGCGACCAGCACGAACACGGCGATCACGCCGAGCACGTAGACGATGTCGAGCACGAGACGTCCCCAGGTCGAGACCGACGGCCCCCTGTCGGGCGGCCGGGCGCCCACCGGACGGGGCGCCGACGACGATCGAACACCCGCTCCGAGGCGCCGGAGCCCGTCCTCACGGGACCCATACGGCGCGGGGCGCGACGCTAACGGTCTCCTCACGGCCCCCGCCGGTCCGGGAGGTCGCGGACGACCCCGTCGGTTCCCGTGGGGAGTTCGTGACGACTGCGTGACCGGCACCCCGCCATCGGGGGCAGCGGCCGCCGTCGGGCACCTAGGATGTCCCGCATGATCTTCAAGGCCGTCGGCGACGGGCGCCCCTACCCGGACCACGGCCGGGTCACCGCCCGCGACTGGGCGGAGGTGCCCCCGCGTCAGGTGCGCCTCGACGAGCTCGTCACCACCAAGCGCACGCTCGACCTCGACGCGCTCCTCGCCGAGGACTCCACGTTCTTCGGCGACCTCTTCGCGCACGTGGTCGAGTTCGACGGCGTCCTCTACCTCGAGGACGGCCTGCACCGCGCCGTCCGCGCCGCCCTGCAGCAGCGGGCGATCCTGCACGCGCGCGTGCTGACGCTGCGATGAGCGGCCGGTCCGGTAGGTTGCTGGCGTGACACTCCGCCCCGACACCGCGCGCGCCGTCCGCCGCCGGCGCATGCACGAGCGCCAGGCCGTCGTGTTCGGGCTGCTCATCGCGGCGCTCGCCGTCGTCGGGATCGGCGCCCTCGCCGTGTACACCGGGGCGATCGAGGCGCCGTTCGACCGGGAGCTGTCCTCGCCCGAGGCCGTCGACGACCTCGCGGACGTCAAGGTCCCCTGCCTCGCGGACGGCACGCTGCCCGTCGCGACGGGCGACATCCAGGTCAACGTCTACAACGCGTCCGGCAAGGACGACCCGCTGGGCCGGCTCAACCAGGACATCCTCACGTCACGCGGGTTCGCGGTGCTCTCGACGGGCAACGCCCCGGACCTCGACGGCGACGGGAAGTCCGACGTCGTGTCGCGCACGCAGATCCACTTCGGTGCCGCGGGCGTCGCGCAGGCGTACACCCTCGCCGCGCACTACGAGAACCCGGGCCTCGTGCTCGACGCGCGCGAGGACGCGACCGTCGACCTCTACGTGGGCGCCGACTTCGAGAACATCGTGGACCCGGAGCTCGTCGGCCTGTCCGGCGACGTCCCGCTCGAGAGCCGCGCGGGGTGCGTCCCGATCGAGGAGATCACGCCCCGCCCGCTGCCCGTGCCCCCTGCCGAGGGCTAGCACGTCCCGGCCCGGCGCCCGCCGGACCTCCTGACCGCCGAACGGTACCCATGAGCACCCTGCCCCTCCGGCCCGCCCGGACCACCGACCCCGCCGAGGTCGACCGCCTGTACGAGATCTGCCTGCGGACCGGTGCGTCCGGCGCCGACGCGAGCGGGCTCTACACCGACCCGCGCCTGCTCGGCGAGGTCTACCTCGGCGCGTACCTCGCGCTCGAGCCGCAGCTGGCGTCCGTCGTCGAGGCCGACGGCGTCGTGGCCGGCTACGTGCTCGGCGCCCGCGACACCGCCGCGTTCGAGGACCGGTGCGAGCGGGAGTGGTGGCCGCCGCTGCGGGCGCGCTACCCGCTCGGGAGCTTCCCCGCGGGGTCGCGCGACGAGGCGCTCGTCGAGCAGATCCACCGCCCGCACCGCACCGACCCGTCCGTGCTCGGCGACTACCCGTCGCACCTGCACGTCGACCTGCTGCCGTCGGCCCAGGGCGGCGGGAACGGTCGCCGCCTCATGGAGGTGCTCTTCGACGCCCTGCGCGCCGCCGGGTCGCCCGGGGTGCACCTCGGCGTGGCGGAGGACAACGCGTCCGCGATCGGCTTCTACGAGCACCTCGGTTTCACCCGGCTCGACGTCGCCGAGGGCCTCGTCCTCGGCCTGCGCCTCTAGCTGACGGCCCGGCGGGCTGGTGCCCGCCGGGCCGTCGTCTCCGTGGAGCCTCCGCGGAGGCCGCGCACGCGCGTCGCGTCAGCGGGCGTCCTCGACCGCCTCGTGGACGGCGGGCTCGTCGCCTCCGGGGGCCGACGCCGGGCTGGCAGGCTCCTGGGTCGTGCCGCGCCACCGCGAGAGGTTCCGCATCACGTGGTAGATCACGAGCGCCGCAGCCGTGCCGAGCGCAATCCCCTCGAAGGTCAGGTCGCCCACGGCCCACGTGAAGTTGGCGATGCCGACGACGAGCGGCACGGCCGCGGTCGTGAGGTTGACCGGGTCGGAGAAGTCGACCTTGTTCTGCACCCAGATGCGTGCGCCCAGGATGCCGATCATGCCGTAGAGCATCGTCGCCGCACCGCCCAGGACGCCGACCGGGATCGTCGCGATGAGCGCACCGAACTTCGGCGACAGGGAGAGCACCAGCGCGGTCGCCGCCGCGACCCAGTACGCCGCGGTCGAGTAGACGCGCGTCGCGGCCATGACGCCGATGTTCTCGGCGTAGGTCGTCGTGCCCGACCCGCCGCCGATGCCCGCGAACGTCGTCGCGAGGCCGTCCGCGAAGAGCGCGCGTCCGGTGAGGTCGTCGAGGTTCTTGCCCGTCATCGCGGCGACCGACTTCACGTGCCCGACGTTCTCCGCGATGAGCACCAGCACGACCGGGACGAACAGGCCGAGCACGGCGACGTCGAACGTCGGCGTGACGAACTCGGGGAGCCCGAGCCAGGCAGCCTTCCGCACCGCGTCGAACGACACCTCGCCCTGGACCACGGCCACGACGTAACCGACGACCACGCCGACGAGGATCGACAGCCGCCCGAGGATCCCCTTGAACAGGACGCTCACGAGGATGATCGCGGCGAGCGTGACGACGGCCGTGACCGGCGCCTGCTGGAAGTTGCCCCACGCGGCCGGGGCGAGGTTGAGCCCGATGAGCGCGACGATCGTGCCGGTGACGATCGGCGGCATGACGACGTCGATCCACCGCGCGCCCGCCACGTGGACCACGAGCCCGACGGCGGCGAGCACGAGGCCCGTGACGAGGATCCCGCCGACCGCGACCGACTGGCCCTGCGACGCCGTCGCGGCCCCGATCGGCGCGATGAACGCGAAGCTCGACCCGAGGTAGCTCGGGAGGCGGTTTCGCGTGATCAGCAGGAACCCGACCGTGCCGACCGCGGAGAAGAACAGCGTCGTCGCGGGCGAGAAGCCCGTGAGGAGCGGCACGAGGAACGTCGCGCCGAACATGGCGACGACGTGCTGCATCCCGATCCCGATGGTCCGCGGCCAGGTCAGACGCTCGTCCGGATCGACGACGTCCCCTGGTCGGACCGTCTTCCCGTTGCCGTGCAACCGCCACCCGATGGCGCTCATGTCTCTCCCGTCCGTGAAGCCCGTGTGAAAAAACCCCCGGTGCAGGGTAGTGGCCCGACGTCACGGCGGTGTTTCCCGGGCGCCCCGGACGCGGACGTCACGGCAGCTGGGGCACGACCTCGCTCGCGATGAGCTCCAGGTGGTCGAGATCGTGCAGGTCGAGCACCTGGAGGTAGAAGCGCGTCGCGCCCTGCTCCGCGGCGGCCGCGATCTTGTCCGCGACCTCGCCGACCGTGCCGGCCAGGCCGTTGCGGCGCACCTCGTCGGGCTCGCGCCCGATCGCGTCGGCCCGACGACGGAACTCCGCCTCGTCCTTGCCCACCGCGACGACGAACGCCGCCGAGTACACGAGCGAGTCGGGGTCGCGGTCGGCGTCGAGGCACGCGGCGCGCACGTTCTCGAACCGGTCGGGCAGGACCCCCGGGTCGGGGAACGCCGCGTTGAACTCGCTCGCGTACCGGGCCGCGAGCGCCGGGGTGCGCCGGGGCCCGTGGCCGCCGACGATCACCGGGACGCGCCCCTGTGCGGGCTTCGGCAGGGCCGGGGAGTCCGTGAGCGTGTAGTGCTCGCCGCTGAACGAGAACGTCTCGCCGACCGGCGTCTCCCACAGCCCGGTGATCACCGCGAGCTGCTCCTCGAGGATCCCGAACCGCTTCTCCGGGAACGGGATGCCGTACGCCTCGTGCTCGCGCGCGTACCAGCCCGCACCGAGGCCGAGCTCGACGCGGCCGCCCGACATCTGGTCGACCTGCGCGACCTGGATCGCCAGCACGCCGGGGTGGCGGAACGTCGCCGACGACACGAGCGTGCCGAGCCGGATGCGGCTCGTCTCGCGGGCGAGGCCGGCGAGCGTCGTCCAGGCGTCGGTCGGGCCGGGCAGCCCGTCGCCGTCGCCCATGACGAGATAGTGGTCGGAGCGGAAGAAGGCGTCGAAACCGAGGTCCTCGGTGGCCTTCGCGACAGCGAGGAGGTCGTCGTACGACGCGCCCTGCTGGGGCTCGGTGAAGATGCGCAGGTCGATCTGGGTCATGCCGTCACCCTGCCACACCGCGCCCCCGCCCCCGCCCACGCGCCGGCCCCCCGTGAGGTAGAAGGTCCGGCCGCGAGGTAGAGCTCCGCGCGTCCTACCTCGCGACCGCGCGTCCTACCTCGGCGGCCGGGCGGTGCGGTCAGTCCGCCAGAGGGACGAGGTCGAGCTCCTGGAACTCCGCGACCTCGGGGACCCACCGCTCGGCGACGAAGCGGCGGTGGTCGGGGTGGGCGTCGTACGCGGCGTACGCGGCGTCGTCGTCGAACACCATGGAGAACTGGAACGTCAGCGGGCTCTTCGGGCTCACCTGGCGCGAGACGGTGAAGTCCCGGACGCCCGGGACCCCGGTGAGCGTCGCGCGGGCGGTGCCGAGGAACTCGGACTCCTCCGCGCTGCCGACGGGGTGGACGAGGCGGAAGGCGACGGTGTGCTGGATCACTCCCCCACCCTAGGCTGGCGACCATGCGCGCGAGCACCGTGATCCTGCCGATCTACCCGTGGCGCGAGGGCCGGGACGTCTGGCGGTCCGCCGACGACCTCGGGTTCCACGCCGCCTACACGTACGACCACCTGTCGTGGCGGTCGTTCCGCGACGGCCCGTGGTTCGGGGCCGTCCCGACGCTCGCCGCCGCGGCGGGCGTCACGGAGCGGGTGCGGCTGGGCACGCTCGTGTCGTCGCCCAACTTCCGCGAGCCGGTGACGTTCGCGAAGGACGTCATGACGCTCGACGACCTGTCGGACGGGCGCATGACCGTCGGCCTCGGTGCGGGGACGACGGGCTTCGACGCGACGGTCCTCGGCGGCGAGCCGTGGTCGGCCCGGGAGCGCGCCGACCGGCTGCGCGACTTCACGATCCTGCTGGACCGCCTGCTCACCGAGCCCGCCGTCACGCACGAGGAGGGGCACTACCGGGCGCACGAGGCACGGACCATCCCGGGCCCCGTCCAGTCGCCGCGGGTGCCCTTCGCGATCGCCGCGACCGGCCCGCGCGGGCTGCGGCTGGCCGCGCGCTACGGCGAGGCGTGGGTGACGACGGGCGACGGCCGGCTCGGGGACGACGCGACCCCCGCGCAGTCGCGCGCCGCCGTCCGCGACCAGGTCGAGCGGCTCGACGCCGCGTGCCGTGACGCCGGGCGCGACCCGGCGTCGGTGGAGCGCATCCTGCTCACGGGGTTCACGCCCGACCCGGCGCTGGAGTCCGTCGACGCGTTCGTCGAGACCGCGCACGGCTACGCGGAGGTCGGCATCACGGAGATCGTCGTCCACCGGCCCATCCCGGGCACCCAGTTCGCGGCCGACGAGCGCGTGTTCGAGCAGATCGCGACGGACGGCGCCGCGCAGGTCGCCGGGCTCTAGGGCGCGGGGCCGTCGTGGCTCGGGGCCGAGGGACCTAGAACAGGACGTCGAGCACGAACCGGACGGGGGCGGTCACCGTCTCCCACAGGACACGCCCGGCCGACCTCTGCTCGAGGCGCGCCAGGCGTGCGGAGAAGACGGCGGCGGCGATCCCCCCGAGGGCCGCGGCGCCCAGGCAGACGCCCACGAGCCACGTCGGCAGGTCGACCAGGTAGGCGGCGAGCGAGAGCACGGCGGCGACCCCGCCCAGCACGAGGCTGACCGCGAGTCCCCAGGCCCCGACGGGGTCGAGCTCCGGGCCGTTCCGTGTCTCGGGGGTGTCCTCCACGCGCACAGTGTGCCGTACCTCCGCCACGTCCTCGCGGTCGGGTGGAACCTTCCGACGCGCTGCTGCGTGTCAGAGGTGGGAGCCCCGCGACACATGTCCTGCGAGGGCTCACCGACCCGGGACGCGAGGAGGCGACGTGCGCAAGGCATCGGCGGGGTGGTACGCGGACGCACCGGGCTCCGGGAGCGAGCGCTGGTACGACGGCGCGTCGTGGACCGACCGGACCCGTGACCGCCGGGCGCCGGACGACGTCGGCCCGTGGCGGCGGGTCCTCGTGCTGGGGTCGGTCGTCGTGCTCGTCGTCGCCGCGCCGCTCCTGCTCGCCGTGCTCGGCTGAGGCCCCGCGCGCCGGGAGAGCCGCTCGCCACGAGCGTCAGCCGAGCGGTCCCCGCACCCGGTAGGTCATGTGCGTGACCTGGGACGCCGCGCGGACGGCGAAGGTCTCCAGCGCGAGGGGCGGGACGCCGTCGAGCACGCGGTCGCCGTGGCCGAGGACCTGGGGCACGACGTGCAGCCGGAGCTCGTCGAGCAGCCCCGCCGTGATCACCTGGTTGATGGTCGCGGCGCCGCCTGCGATGGCGACGTCCCGGTCCCCCGCCGCCGCCCGCGCCTGCGCGACGGCGGACCCGATGCCGTCGGTGACGAAGAAGAACGTCGTCCCGCCCTCCATGACGAGCGGCTCGCGCGGGTGGTGCGTGAGCACGAACACCGGCGCGTGGTACGGCGGCTCCGGACCCCACCAGCCCCGCCAGTCCGGGTCCCACTCTCCTCGCCCGGGCGTGAACATGTTCCTGCCCATGACGAACGCCCCCGCGTCGACGATCGCGGCGATCTCGGCCGCGTTCTCGTCGGCCGTCTCGAACATCCACCGGTGCAGGTCCACGCCCGCGCCGAACGGGTGCTCCTGCGTCTGGTCGGGGCGCGAGGAGTACCCGTCCACCGACACCGCCACGTCGCACGTCACGTTCCCCATGCCACCCTCACCCTCCGCGGTGCGCGACCGCCGTCGTCCGTCCTGCCGACACGTCCGACCGTCCCGGGCCGCGGAACTCATCGCCCACGCCGAGCCCGCGGCGCGCGCCGGGGTCAGCGCGGCGCGGGCGATTCCTCGGTGGCGATGCGGAGGGCGGCGACGAGCTCCCGGTACAGCTCGTCGATCGCGAGGAGCTCGGGGTGCGTGCCCCGTGCCCGGACCCGCCCGTCCTCCATGACGAGGATGACGTCGGCGTCGATGACCGTGGACAGGCGGTGCGCGATGGTCACGACGGCGCGGTCGCGGGCCAGGTCCTCGATGACGGCGTGCACGGCGGCCTCGGTGAGCCCGTCGACCTGGGCGGTGGCCTCGTCGAGGAGCAGCACGTCGGGCGCGTGCAGGACGGCGCGCGCGAGGGCGACGCGTTGGCGCTCTCCGCCCGAGACGGTCGTCCCGACGAGCGACGTGTCGAGGCCGTCGGCGAGCGAGCGCACCTTGGCCTCGAGCCGGACCTGCGCGAGCGCGGCCCACATCGCCTCCTCGGTCGCGGCGGGGTCGGAGAGGCGCAGGTTCTCGCGGATCGTCCCCGGCACGACGGGGGTCTCCTGCTCGACGTACGCGAAGCGGCGCCGCACGTCGTCGAACGTCAGGTCGTCGTAGGGGACGCCGTCGAGCAGGATCTGCCCCGACTCGGGCTGGAGGAAGCGCAGCAGGAGCGAGAAGGTCGTGGTCTTGCCCGCCCCGGACGGGCCGACGATCGCGACCTGGCCGCGTGGCGGCACGTCGAGGTCGAGGTCGCGCACCACGGGCTCGCCGCCCGGGAGGTAGCGCGCGGTGACGCCGCGCAGCGACAACCGCGGCGCGTCGTGGGGAGCCACCGTGCCCGACGCCGGGCCCACCCCGGCGGGACGACGCGCGGCGGGGTCGTCGTCCTCCTCCGGCTCGATCGCCTGGACCTCGCGGATCCGGCCCGCGGCGGCGATCCCGGCCTGGAGCTGCGTGACGTTCATCGTCAGCCCCGTGACGGGCTCGACGATCTGGAACGCGTAGAGCAGGAACGCGACGAGGCTCGACACGGCCAGCAGACCCTGGTCCACGCGCCACGCGCCGAGCGCGAGGATGACGATGATCGCGAGCTGGATGCCGCCCCCGGCGATGCTCCAGGCGACCGCCTCGGTCCGCACGGCCCGCACGCTGTGGCGCGCGGAGTCCTGGGCGTCGTCGAGCACCCGGTCGATCTGGCGCCCCTCGGCGCGGCTGGCCTTGATGGTGCGGATCGCGCGCAGCCCGCCCTCGAGCGTGCCGCCGAGGCTGCCGAGCGACTCCTGCGCCTTCTCCTGCGCCTTGGCGATGCGGGGCATGAGGGCGCCGACGAGGACGCCGATGACGACGATCGCCCCGAGGGTCGTGCCGAGCAGGACGAGGTCGAGCACACCCATGAGCACGACCGTGCCGACGAGGGACACCGCCAGGTTCACGAGGTTCACGAGGCTCGACGACGCCGCCTCGCGCAGCAGCACCGTGTCGGAGGTGACGCGCGTGACGAGCTCGCCCGTCGGGCGGCCCGTGAGCGCGCCGATCCGCGCGCGGAAGAAGCGCCGCACCATGGACGACCGCGCGTCGAGCACGACGCGCTCGGCGAGCGTGCCGAGCAGGATCCACTGCCACAGCCCGAGCACGAGCCCGACGAGCAGCAGCCCGACGAGCGTGAGCACGGCCGGCGTCAGCGACGCCCCCGTGCCGAGCGTGTCGAGCACCCACTTGGTGACCATCGGCGTGGCGAGGGTCGCGGCCGTCGTGCCGAGACCGAGCACGAGGCCGAGCAGGAGGGTCCGGCGGTGCGGGCGGACGAACTGCCACAGCACGGCGAGGCGTGGGAGGAACGGGCCGCGGGGCGTGCCGTCGGGAGGGGTCGGCGGAGCCTCGGGGCCGCTGGGAGCGGTCGGGGACATGTCGTCAACCATGGTTGACATCATCTCTCGTGTCAACTGTCGTTGACGCGGTGCGGGCGGTCGCGCACCGGAGCGCTCGACGCCCCTAGTGGAACATGACTGTTCCACGAGTGACAAGCGGCGTTCCGTCACGACGAGGGCTATCGTGGGCCGCGTGACGGCACGAACGAGCGCGCGGGACACCCCTGCGGCCACGCCCTCCCGAGCGGCTCCCGACGCGCCGCCCCCGAGCGGCACCCGCACCCGCACCCGGCGCGCGATCCTCGACGCGGCGGTCTCCGTGCTCAGCACGGACAAGTCCGCGTCGCTCGCCGACGTCGCGCAGGCCGCCCAGGTGGGCCGCACGACGCTCCACCGCTACTTCCCCGAGCGCGCCGACCTCGTCGAGGCGATCGGCGCCGAGACCGTCGAGCGCACGCGCGCGGCGATCGCCGCCGCCCGGCTCGACGACGGGCCCCCGGCGTCCGCGCTGCGCCGCCTCGCCTTCGAGTACTTCGACCTCGGCCCCTGGTACATGGTGCTGTTCACCGAGCTCGCCGACGCCGAGTCCGCGTTCTGGGCCGAGGCCGAGCGGGCCGAGGAGCCGGTGCGCGAGCTGCTGCGCCGCGGGCAGGAGGCCGGTGTCGTCGACGACCAGCTCAGCGTGGCGTGGATCGTCCGCACGCTGTGGTGGATGCTGTTCAACGCGTGGTCCATGGCCGACGACGGCGAGATCTCGCGCGCCGACGCGCTCCGCATGGCCGTCCGCAGCATCGAGGGCGTCGCCCTCACGCGCGAGGCCCGCGCATGAGCGTCGGACCGGGGCCGGCACCTCGTCGCGGCCTCGGCGAGCGGCTGCGCCGCTGGTGGCAGCGCGCCGACGACGTCCGGACCGGCGTGCGCTGGGCGAGCGTCGCGACCGTGCTCGGCGGGATCGTCGTCGCGGTCGTGTGCCTCGTGCTCGTGCTGCGCGGCCGCGTCTGGGCGTGGGTCCCCCTGGTGGTCGCGGCCGCCGTCGCGCTGCGCGAGGTCCGCTACCTCCAGCGCGCCGCCCGGGGCGGCCGGCCCCGGTACCAGGAGAACGCGCCGCGCTGACCGTCGTGCGGCGGGGTGCACCCACCGGGCCACGAGGAGCACGCGCGCGTCATCCGGAGGTCGCACCCCGGTGGACCGCAGTATCCACCGGACGGGCGACGCGCCCGCGGTGCGCCGCGGGGAAGACTGGCCGCACGGCGCCGGTCAGCGGCGCCGGCCAACCTCCGGAGGCGCACCGTGACCCCCACCCCCGCCCGGGACACCGCGTTCCCCGCCCACGACGGCTCACCCGAGCAGCCGTCCACCCACGCGGCCGCGCGCGGCCTGCGCTTCACCGCGCGCCGCGCGTCCCGTGCCCGACGCCGGGGCGCCGCCCCCGCGCGTCGGCCCGCCGTCCCCCCGGTCGAGCGGGCGAACGGCTGGGTCGTCGCGCTGGCCGTGGCCGCGGGCGCCGTGCTCTTCGCGACCCTCGCGATGAAGGCGTTCCTCGGCGGCTGACCCACCCCGGCCCCCGCGGCGCCCGCCGCGGGGTGACCCGACTCAGAGCCGCGGGTCGACCGGCTCCGACTCCAGCGCCAGCACCGCGAACACCGGCTCGTGGACGCGCCAGGTCGGCTCGCCGCGCGCGACCCGGTCGAGCGCCTCCAGACCGAGCGCGTACTCGCGCAGCGCGAGCGAGCGCTTGCGTCCCAGCGACCGCTCGCGCAGGCGCTCGAGGTTGCGCTCCTCGGTGTACTCGGGGCCGTAGATGATGCGCAGGTACTCCCGACCGCGGACCTTGAGGCCCGGCTGGACGAGCCCGCCGCCCTTGCCCGGCGCCCCGCGTCGCCGCACGAGGTTGGCGAGCGGCTTGACGACCATCCCTTCTCCTCCGGCCGCCGTCAGCTCCTCCCACCACGTCGTGCCCTCGGCGCGCGACGCGTCGTCGGCGAGGTCGACGACCACGCGCCGCGTCGCCCGGAACAGCGCCGGGTCCGCCGCGACGAGCGCGTCCGCGACGCCGAGGTGCCACAGGTGGTCGCGGTCGGCGTACGTCGCCCCCGTGACCTCCGGCGAGCCCGGCCTCCCGGCCGTCCCGCTCGCGAGCACCTGGAACGGGGCGACCTGGACGCCTCGCAGCTGGTCGCCGCCCGCACCGTCACCGACCGGGCCCGTGCCCGCAGCACCGGCCGCGCCCGTGTCCCAGCGGTAGCGCCGGTACGCCTCGACGAAGAGCTCGGCGTCGGTCGCGCGCCGCGCCGTCCGACGACGGAGGTCGCCCACGTCGACGCCCCGCGCCTCGGCCGCGGCGAGGGCCGCGAGCGCCGCGGGCATGACGGCGCGCGCGGCCGCGCCGACGCTCGCGTACTGGTCGCGCAGGAGCTGGTCGGCCTTGAGCGACCACGGCAGCACCTCGGCGTCGAGCAGGACCCAGTCGGCACCGAGCGCGTCCCACGTCCCGGCCGCCTCCAGGGCCGCGGCGACCCGCGCGAGGAGGAGCTCCGTCGTCGGGCCGTCGAGGAACGACCGCCCGGTGCGGGTGTGGACGACGCCCGGCGCCTCGATCCCGAACCGCTCGGCGACGACGCGGGAGCCGCCCGGCCCCGAGTCGCGCGCGACGAGCAGGACGGCGCGCGACCCCATGTGCTTCTCCTCGCACACCACGCGGTCGACGCCGTCGCGCGCGTACGCGGCGAACGCGCCGTCCGGGTGCTCGAGCAGGCCGGGCAGCGTCGAGGTCGCGACCGGGCTCATCGTCGGCGGCAGGTGGAGCAGCAGGCGCGGGTCGACGGCGAACCGGCTCATCACCTCGAGCGCCCCCGCCGCCTGCTCCTCGCTCACGGTCACGCGCCCGTGCGTCGCCGTCTCGACGCCGCGGCGGCCGAGCACGTCCGTGACGCTCAGCAGGTCGTCCGCGCGCGCGGGCGCTCCGGGACCGGCCGCGCCGTCGGGCAGGAACGGGCGCGCCGGCGCGTAGTACTCGCGCGCGGCCGGCACCTGCACGACCTTCTTCTCCGGGTAGCGCAGCGCGGACAGCTTCCCGCCGAAGACGCACCCGGTGTCGAGGCAGATCGTGTTGTTGACCCACTCGGCCTCGGGAGTGGGCGTGTGCCCGTAGAGGACCGTGGCGCGGCCGCGGTAGTCGTCGGCCCACGGGTAGCGCACGGGCAGGCCGAACTCGTCGGTCTCGCCGGTCGTGTCGCCGTACAGCGCGAAGCTGCGCACGCGGCCCGACGCGCGGCCCTGGTAGGCCTCCTTGAGCCCGGCGTGCGCGACCACGAGGCGGCCGTCGTCCAGCACGAGGTGGGACACGAGGTCGCGGCAGAACGCCTCGACCTCGCGCCGGAACTCCTCCGGCTCCTCGGCGAGCTGGACGAGCGTCGTCTCGAGGCCGTGGGAGACCTTCACGTCGCGCCCGCCGAGCGCCCGCACGAGCTTGTGCTCGTGGTTGCCCGGCACCGCGAGCGCGTGCCCCGCACGGACCATGCCCATCGCGAGCCGCAGCACGCCCGGGGAGTCGGGCCCGCGGTCGACGAGGTCGCCGAGGAAGATCGCCCGCCGGCCCTCCGGGTGCGCGGCGTCGACGGGCCGGCCGGCGTCGTCGCGCACGACGGCGTAGCCGAGCGCCCCGAGCAGCGTCACCAGCTCGTCGAGGCAGCCGTGCACGTCGCCGATCGCGTCGAACGGACCGTGCTCGTCGCGACGGTCGGTGAGCAGGGGCGTGCGCACGATGCGCGCCGCCGCCACCTCGCCCTCTCCGCGCAGCACGTGCACGGTGCGGAAGCCTTCGCGCTGGAGGCTCTTCAGCGACGACCGCAGCGCCGCGCGCTGGCGCTTCACGACGTGCGCGCCGAACCCGCGGTCCGCCCGCGCCGCGTTCCGCTCCACGGCCACCTTCTCCGGCACGTCGAGGACGATCGCGACGGGCAGGACGTCGTGCGCGCGGGCGAGCGCGACGAGCGACCCGCGGGCCTCGCGCTGCACGTTCGTCGCGTCGACGACCGTGAGCAGGTTCGCCTCCAGCCGCTGGGACACGATGGTCTCCAGGACCTCGAACGCCGCCCGCGTGGCCCCCTGGTCGTTCTCGTCGTTCGACACGAGCCCGCGGCACACGTCCGACGACACCGTCTCGTACGGCCCGAAGTGCTCGCGCGCGAAGGTCGACTTCCCCGAGCCGGACACGCCGACGAGCACCACGAGGCTCGACGCGGGCACCCGCAGCTCGCGCGTCGTGGTCGTGGTCGTGGTCGAGGTCGGCGTCGCGCCCGTGGTCGGGCTCGCGCTCTCGGTCGCCTGCCCGGTCATCGGGTCTCCTCCGTGGTGCGTGCCGCGGCCGGGGCCGGCGCGGCGTCGAGCGACGCCGCGTCCCCGACGAGGGTCAGCACCGCCATCTGGGTGGGCGCCCCGACGTCGGGGGCGAGGGGGCCGACGTCGCGCAGCTCGACCGCGTACCCGTAGCGCTCCGCCGCGGTGGCCGCCCACGCGCGCAGCTCCGCGCGCGTCCACTCGAACCGGTGGTCGGGGTGGCGCACGCGCCCGCCCCCGGGCCCGTCCAGCAGGTTCGGGTAGTGGACGTTGTACTCGGCGTTCGGCGTCGTCACGACGACGGTCCGCGGCCGGGCATGGCCCAGCACCGCGGCCGTGAGCGCGTCGAGGCGCGACGGGTCGACGTGCTCCACGACCTCCATGAGCACCGCGGCGTCGAACCCCGCCACGCGGTCGTCGACGTACGTGAGCGACGACTGCACGAGCCGCACCCGCTCGCGCTCCGCGTCGCTCGCCTCGTGCAGGCGCAGGCGCGCCGCCGCCCGCTCGAGCTCGCGCGCCGACACGTCCGTACCGAGCACGCGCGTGAAGGTCCGGTCCGCGGCGAGGCGACGCAGGAGCGCGCCCTCGCCGCACCCGAGGTCGACGACGGTCCGCGCGCCGGCGTCGTGCAGGGCGGCGAGCACCGCGTCGGCCCGTTGCCGCGCGAGCGGCGGCTCCGGCGTGCCCTCGGCGTCACCCGCCGTGACGGCGCCGGCCGGCGTTCCGGCGGCGGCTGCGGCGTCCTCCTCGGGGACGTCCCCGTCGAGCGCGGCGAGACGCGCGGTGGCGTCCTCGACGTAGCGGCGCTGGTGCGCGAGGTAGCGGCGCAGGATCTGCGCACGCTCCGGGTGGTCCGCGAGCCAGCCGCCGCCCGCGCGCACGAGCTTGTCCACCTCGTCGGTCGAGACCCAGTAGTGCTTCGCGTCGTCGAGCACGGGCAGCAGCACGTAGAGCTGCGCGAGCGCGTCCGCGAGCCGACGGGTGCCGCGCAGGCGCAGGTCGACGTAGCGCGACGCGCCCCACGCCGGCACGGTCGGGTCGAGCGGCTCCGCCGTCGCCGTGACGCTCCAGCCCAGCGGCTCGAACAGCCGGCGTGCGAGGTCCGCACCGCCGCGGCACGGGAGGGACGGCACGTGCACGTCGAGCGGGATCGGGGCGTCCGCGAGCGCCGGTCGTGCGTCGCACCGGCCGCTCATCGCCGTCGCGAACACCTTGCCGAGCGCGACCGCGACCATCGACGACGCGGCGTACGGGCGGTCGTTCACGTACTGCGCGAGCGCGAACGCGTCGCCGCCGCCGAACCGCTTGTTCCGCACGATCCCCACCGGGTCGACCTCGAGCAGGAGCGCGGCCTCGCACCGCTCCGCCGTCGCCTCGGGGTAGAAGACGTGCGCGCGGCCGACGGGCAGGTCGAACACCTGCGCCCGGTCCGGGTGCTTGTGCAGCAGGAAGCCGAGGTCGGTGGCGTCGTCGAGCGTCCCGGGGGACGCCGTCGCGGCGAGGGTCACGAGCATGGCCGCCATGGTGCCACCCGGCGGGGGCCACGGCACCGGGTTTGTGGACGACCTCCGGGCCTGTGGACGGCCGTCGTCTCACCCGCCCCGGCCGTCGACGCGGGGGCCGTCCCGGGTCTACCGTCGAAGCACGGGCGCCGCTGCCGACGGCACGCGCCCGGCCACCGTCGGACCGGAGGCCGCCCCGGGGCTCACGCCCCGTCGGCGGCCGCCTCGTCCCACACCACGACGTCGCCCGCCCGGACCGTGCCGGACGACAGCAGACGGCACACGACGCCGCCCCGCGCGTGCATCGCGCGCATCGCCCCGGGCGCGATCCAGTCGTCGAGCAGCCGGCACGGCGCGGCGATCCGCAGCACCTGGAGCTCGACGTCCCCGATCCGCAGGAACGAGCCGGGCTTCGTGGGCAGGTCGCCGTGGGTGAGCGTGACGTTGCGCCGCGTGAGACCGGGGTCGATCTCGTGCCCGAGGGCCGCGGAGGCGGCCGCGAGGTCGGTGAGCGTCTGGATCGTCACGTGCCGGTGCTTCGACCCGTGGTACCGGTCGCCGACGAGGCCCCTGCCCTCCTCGGCCTCGACCGACGCGACGACCCGCGTCGGCAGCCGACGGGCCTTCGCGACGTGGATCGCGTGCACGCGAGGCTGGTCCGGCATGGCCCCAGCCTCGCACCCGGCGGCGCCCCCGGGCCACCGCCCCCGGGCCGGGCGAGCGCCGGGTACCGGTGTACCGTCCGGTGCATGACCGACGTCCGCAGCCGCACCCATGCCCAGGCCGTCGACGCAGCGATCGAGCTCTTCACCCGCAAGGGGTACGAGCAGACGACCGTCGAGGAGATCGCCGACGCCGCCCAGGTCAGCCGCGCCACCTTCTTCCGCCGCTACGGGTCCAAGGAGGACGTGGTCTTCGCGGACCACGAGCTCCTGCTCGACGAGGTCGTCGTCATGCTCGCCGCGACGCGGCCCGTGCCCGACGCCGAGGGTCATCTCACGCCCGACCCGACGGTCGACCCGTACCTCGAGGTGTGCCGTGCGGCGCGGCTGGTGTTCGACCACCACGTCGGGCAGCGCGAGACGTCCCTGGCCCGCTGGCAGCTCCTCCAGCAGGTGCCGGCGCTGCGCGACCGCGAGCTCGTCACGACCCACCGCTACGAGCGCGCGTTCACCGCGTACCTGCGCGACGCGCTCCCGCCGGACGAGCGTCGCTCGACGGCGTCCATCGCGTTCGCGGCGTCCGTCGTCGCGGTGCACAACGCGCTCCTGCGCCGGTGGCTGCGCTCCCCCGAGCAGGACCTGCGCCCCCAGCTCGAGGAGGCGTTCGCGGACCTGCGCCGCGCCGCCGTCGGCCGGTACGCCGCGCCGGACGGCGCCGCACCGGCCGAGCGCCGCGGCACGGGAGACGCCGCGCCCGCGGCACGCCGCGTCGTCGTGACCGTGGTGGACGCGGGCGCGGACGCGCAGGGCGTCGCGGACGACGTCGCGCGCGCCGTCCGCGACGCCCTGTCCTGAGGACCGCTCCCCGCTACCCGTCCGACCCGTCCTGGGACTCCGGCACGCCCTGCGGATCGAGCGTCCCCGCCGATCCGGGCGTGCTCGAGGGTGCGGGCGTGGGCGTGCCACCCGCGGTCGCGCCGTCCGTCGGGCTGCCCGACCGCTCCAAGATCGTCGGGACGCCCGCCAGCTCCGGGGCCGCGAGGTCGACGTGGCGGACGGTTCTCGCGAGCGCGACGAGCTGGTCGACGTCGGCCGGACCGTGCACCCGGTAGGTCAGGCCTCCGGACCGCCACTGCAGGACCCCGGCCACCTCCTCCCCGCGTGGGCCGAACGCGTGGTACACGGCGCGGGCGTCGCCGACGCGGGCGAGCACGACCGCGTCCGCGGCCCGCGAGGCCACGGCCTCGGCCGGCTCGACCGGGGCTGCCGTGGCGGTGAGCGCCACGCCCCCCTCCTCGACATCCCCGTAGAAGGTCGTCCACTCGATCACCGAGACGTCGTCCGTGCGCGGCGGGAGGTCGACCGACGCGAGCCCGACGGGCACGGACGCGGGGTCGACGTCGCCGTCGGCACCGAACGTCAACCGGTCCAGCACCTCGACGAGCTCGTGGCTCGTGAGTCCGCTGCCCTCCGCGAGCCAGCGGGTGCCGCCCACCTCCCAGGTGAGGACCGCTCCCCCGGCCTGTTCGAGCAGCGCGCCGTCGGCGCCCCGCACCGCGACCGTCACCAGCTCCTCCCCGGAGTACGGGTCCGCGACGTCGGACCAGACGGTGACACCCGCCTGCGGGTCGTCGTCGAGGAGGACCGCCACGGGGCGCACCGGCGGGCACTCTCCCCGGAACTCGTAGGCACCCGCAGCGACCACCGGCTCGCTCGCCCCGTCGAGGACCGCCACGGCGCGGGTGACCGCCGAGTCGCCCGCCCAGCTCGTCCGGTCCGGGTAGAGCCCTTCCCCGGCGCGGCAGTCCCGAGCGTCCGCGCCCTGGGCCGCCGCCGCGACGCCGAGGAACACGGCAGGTCGACCACCCGTCGCGTCGGGGCCGACGGCGGGAAGGAGCACGAGCGCCATCGTCATCGCCCCCGCGAGCCCTCCCGCGGCGACGCCGCGCCGGGCGACGCGAGCGCGGCGGATCTGGCGCGCGCGGTCCTCGATCCGCGCGAGGGAGGGGGCGGGTGCGGCGCCGTCGAGGTGGGCGAGGTGGTCGAGCAGGTCGGAGTTCATCGGACGGTCCTCTCGGCAGGGGGTGAGCTGGAGCGCGAGCTGCTTGCGCGCGCTCGACAGGGTCGCGGCGACGGTGCCGCGCGAGACGCCCATGAGGTCGGCGATCTCCGCCTCGGGCAGGTCGGCGACGTAGCGCAGCGCGACGGCGGTCCGCGCACGCAGTGCGAGCCGCGCGACGGCGCGCCACAGCGCGTCGTCGGGGTCGGGCGGTGGTCCGGTGCTCTCAGCGCGGTGCCGCGCGAGGTAGCGCCTCTCGTGCACGAGCCGACGACGCGTGTGCCGCAGCTCGTTGAGCCCGACGCCGTAGACCCAGCCCGCCGGGGACTCCATGCGCGAGACCTTGCGCCAGTCCGCGAGGGCCCGGGCGAACGCCTCCGCCGCGACCTCCTCGCCGAGCGCGACGTTCCCGGCGGCCAGCCGCAGCGCGCGGCACACCGTCGGGAAGGCACCTCGGTACCAGTCGGCGAAGTCGAGCGCCTCGCCCCGTTCTGCTCTCGTACCCCTCTATGCCCTGGGACCGCCGATGTGTTGAGGCGACTTCGCCCACCGCCCACGACGCTTCGGCACCGAAGTGCGCAGGTCGGCAGCCCAGTGTGCCGAATGCCGTTCCGGGTGCCGAACCGCGTCGGCGCTGCCGAACGGTCCGCGCCGAGCGGGGAATGCGCGAGTAGCATCGGCGGTTGCAGAACGCAGTACGCACGAACGTGCTCCGGGGTCGGTGCAATTCCGAGCCGGCGGTGACAGTCCGCGACCCGCGCCCACGCGCGGTTGACCTGGTGGAACTCCAGGACCGACGGTGACAGTCCGGATGGGAGGAAGCACGTGCGGCGCGGCCGTCCTCGGCCGGGCTCTCGCGAGCCCGCGCGACGGGGCCCGGCCTCGCCGTGGTGAGCGACGCCGTCGGGCCCCCGTGGCCCGGCCCCGCCGCCCGCCCTCACCCCGGAGCGCTCGTGCCCGGGAGGACGAGGACATCCGATGGACCTGATCCACGCGCTGTTCGACGCGCAGCTGACGATCGGCGACCAGCACCTGCTGTGGCGCGAGATCGTGGGCAACGGGTTCGGCCTGGCGTCGGCGCTGGGCGGCATGCGGCGCAAGGTGTGGGCGTGGCCGGTGGGCATCGTCGGCAACCTGCTGCTGCTCACGGTGTTCCTCGGCGCGGTGTTCGCGACGCCCAACCCCGTCAACCTGCTCGGCCAGGCCGGGCGCCAGGTCATGTTCGTCGTCGTGTCGGTGTACGGGTGGGTGCAGTGGCGCAAGACCCAGGCGCGGCTCGGTGACGCCGACGCGGACAGCCACGGCGTCGCCGTCGTGCCGCGCTGGGCGTCGTGGCGCCAGCGCGCGTTCCTCGTCGTCGCGCTCGTGGGCGGCACGGCGCTGCTGACCCCCGTGTTCCGCGCGCTCGAGTCGTACGAGCCCGTCTGGGCCGACGCGTGGATCTTCATGGGCTCGCTGCTCGCGACGTACGGCATGGCGAAGGGCTGGGTCGAGTTCTGGCTCGTCTGGGTCGCCGTGGACATCGTGGGCGTGCCCCTGCTGATCTCGGCCGGCTTCTACGCGTCCGCGTTCATGTACGTGTTCTACGGCGCGTTCACGCTCGTCGGGTTCTTCGTGTGGTGGCGCGTCAACCGCCGCGCGGCCGCCGCCGCCGAGGCGGACGCCGCGGCGGCGGGCGCGCCTGCCTGACCTCCGGCCGCCCAGACCAGCCACCCCGATACCCCGTCTCGATTGACTGAGACGGGGTATCGCTGCACTATGGGAGGGACCGCCGCCGACGCCGGGCCCGCACCCCGGGCAACCGCGTCGAGGACGGTCGACCGACCGCAGCCGCCCTCCCAGGGGAGCACCGATGCCCACCACCCCGATCATGCCCGGCGTCACCGAGCCCACCTACGACCTCGCGACCCCGCTCGACCTCGACTACGCCGGCGCGTTCGCCGACGCGACCGAGGAGGACCGCGCCCACCTGCAGCGCGTCCGGCAGTTCGTCCAGGACGAGGTGCTGCCCGTCATCGACGACTACTGGGAGCGCGCCGAGGTCCCGTTCGACCTCGTCAAGCGCATGGGCGAGCTCGACCTGCTGCGCGACGGCGTCGACGTCGAGGGTCGTCCGCACGTGAGCCAGCTCGCCGCGGGCCTCGCCGCCATGGAGATGTCGCGCGGCGACGGCTCCGTCGCGACGATCTGCGGCGTCCAGGGCGGTCTCGCGCTGCGCAGCATCCAGATGCTCGGCTCCGACGAGCAGCGGGCGAAGTACGCCGAGCCGATGGCGCGCGGGGAGATCCTCGGCGCGTTCGCGCTCACCGAGCCCACCCACGGCTCGGACTCCGTCTCGCTCGAGACGACGGCGCGCAAGGAGACGCGCGACGGCGTCGAGGGCTACGTGCTGAACGGCGAGAAGAAGTGGATCGGCAACGGGTCCTCGGGGCACATCACGGTCGTGTGGGCGCGCCTCGTCGGCAGCGACTCGGCGGACGGCGACAACCAGGTCCACGGTTTCGTCGTGCCGCAGGACACCCCCGGCTACACGGGCACGACCATCACCGGCAAGGTGTCGCTCCGCGCGATCTGGCAGGCGCACGTCGTGCTCGACGACGTGTTCGTCCCCGCCGAGAACGCCCTGCCCGGCGCGCGGTCGTTCAAGGACACCTCGCGCGTCCTCTTCGCGACGCGCCTCGGGGTGGCGTGGGCCGCCGTCGGGCACGCGGTCGCGTGCTACGAGGCCGCGGTCGCGTACGCGAAGCAGCGCGTCCAGTTCGGGCGCCCGCTCGCCGCGAACCAGATGGTGCAGGAGCGCCTCACGCGGATGCTCTCGACGATCACGCAGCTCCAGCTCCTCGTCGCGCAGATGACGCGGCTCGACGAG
Source organism: Cellulosimicrobium sp. EB106-03-01-XG111 (assembly GCF_058792115.1). Classification (NCBI taxonomy): domain Bacteria; kingdom Bacillati; phylum Actinomycetota; class Actinomycetes; order Micrococcales; family Promicromonosporaceae; genus Cellulosimicrobium; species Cellulosimicrobium sp. EB106-03-01-XG111. The sequence goes on along the minus strand of NZ_JBYTEQ010000021.1, from coordinate 52,916 downwards.
GCCGGGACGCTCACCGGCCCGCAGGCGTCGCTCGCGAAGTACACGTGCACCCGCGGGGCGCGCGAGGTCGCCGCGAGCGCGCGCGACCTGCTCGGCGGCAACGGGATCCTGCTCCAGAACCGCGTCGCGCGGCACTTCGCCGACATCGAGGCCCTGCACACCTACGAGGGCACCGAGTCGGTCCAGGCGCTCATCGTCGGGCGCGACATCACGGGCGTCTCCGCGTTCGTCTGACGGTCCCGAGGGCGCGCACGCCCTCCCCCCGCTCCCCGGCGCCGCTCGCCCCTCCTCGCGGCGCCGGGGCTCCTTCCTGTCCACCCCGTCTCCCCGCCCTCCCCGGATCGGAGTCCCATGAGCACCGACGCCAGCCCCCTGCCCGACGCCGCAGCCGTCACCCCCGAGGACGAGGTCACCCCGGTCCTCCTGCACGGCGCGCGCACCCCGTTCGCGCGCTTCCGCGGGGCGCTCGCCTCGCTCTCGGCGGCCGAGCTCGGCGCGCACGCGATCCGCGGCGCGCTCGCGGCCGCGGGCGTCGCGCCGGAGCAGGTCGACACGGTGATCGTGGGGCAGGTCGTGCAGGCGGGTGCCAAGCAGGGACCCGCGCGCCAGGCCGCGATCCTCGCGGGCCTCGGCTGGGACGTGCCGACCGTGACGATCAACAAGCTGTGCCTCTCGGGCCTCACCGCGATCATCGACGCGGCCCGGCTGGTCCGCACGGGCGAGGCGAGCGTCGTCGTCGCGGGTGGGCAGGAGTCGATGACGAACGCGCCGCACCTCGTCGTCGGGTCGCGCTCCGGGTTCGCGTTCGGGGACGTGACGATGGCCGACTCGCTCACGCACGACGGCCTGGACGACCCGTTCAGCGGCGAGGTCATGGGCGAGCTCACCGACCGCGGCTGCGCGACGCGCGGCATCGGCCGCCCCGAGCAGGACGCGTTCGCGCTGCGCTCGCACCAGCGCGCCGCCGCCGCGCGCGACGCCGGGCGCCTCGCGGACGAGATCGCGCCGGTCGAGGTGCCGCAGCGGCGGGGCGAGCCGGTCGTCGTCGAGCACGACGAGGGCGTGCGCGCCGACACGACGCTCGAGGCCCTGGAGCGCCTGCGCCCGGCCTTCGTCAAGGACGGGACCATCACCGCCGGGTCGAGCTCGCCGCTGTCCGACGGCGCGGCGGCGGTCGTCGTCGCGAGCCGCGCGTTCGCGAAGCGCAACGGTCTGCCGTGGCTCGCCGAGATCGGTGCGGCGGGGCAGGTCGCGGGGCCCGACAACTCGCTGCACTCCCAGCCGGCGCGGGCCATCGAGGCCGCGGTGAAGCGCGAGTGCATCGCCGCGGCGGACCTCGACCTCGTGGAGATCAACGAGGCGTTCGCCGCCGTCGCGCTGCAGTCGGTCGCGGACCTCGGCATCGACGCGGACGTCGTCAACACCGACGGCGGCGCCATCGCGCTCGGCCACCCCGTCGGCGCGTCCGGTGCCCGGCTCGCGCTGCACCTCGCGCTCGCGCTCCGTCGCCGCGGGGGCGGCGTCGGCGCCGCGGCGCTGTGCGGGGGCGGCGGTCAGGGGGACGCGCTCGTCCTGCGCGCCTGACCCTCCGGGCGGGCCCCGTCGGGGCTCCGCCGCGCGAGCCGACCAACCCTGGTGCACGATGCTGCACCAGGGTTGGCGCGTTTCGGCCGCCGCGGTGTGACGCAGATCGCGCCACGACGGCCGGGTTTCGCGTCATGGATCGCGTCTGACGTGGTCCCTCTCCCTGGAACCGCCCCCCACGAGAGGACCGTCATGACCACCGTGACCGACGCAGCCCGCCGTACCGCGAGCCGTGCGCGCCGCTCGCACCTGTCCGCCGTCGCCGTCGCGCTCGTCGGGCTCGCCGCAGGCTTCGCCGCGGCGCCCTACCTGCTCGGCTGACGCCTCCCGCTCGACGGGCCCGGGACCGCACGGTCCCGGGCTCTCGTCATCCCTCGGTCGTCGCGCTCTGCGCCGGCTCGCGCGCGAGCAGCTCCTCCAGCCGGTCGAGCAGCGGGACCTGGCCCGCGACCACGAGCCCGCGAGCCCGCGCGAGCGGGAACCAGCCGGCCCGGTCGAGCTCGGGGAACTCCTGCATCCGTCCCGAGCGCGGCGGCCACTCGAGTGCGAACGTGTTGCTGGAGATCGCGGTGACGTCGAGGTCCGCCTCCCGCGCCCACGCCGCGACGAGCTTGCCGGCACGCTGGCGCACCGTGCCGAGGTCGAGGTCGGGCGCCTCCGCCGCGGGGGCCGGGACGCCGAGCTCCTCGGCGAACTCGCGCAGCGCCGCCGCGTGCTCGTCCTCCCCCGGCTCCACCTCGCCCTTGGGGATCGTCCAGCCGCCGGCGTCCTTGCGCGCCCACAGCGGGCCGCCCATGTGCCCGAGGAGCACCTCGACGGCGTCGTCCCGGAACCGGTAGAGCACGAGCCCTGCTGACTGCTTCACCCCTCCTTCCTACACAGCCGACGGCGAGACGGCCCGTCGGGACCGGGTCGTCGCGGCGCCGCCCGGCAGGCCGCGAGCCCGGGCCGGGGCGGAGAACCGGTGCGCGCCCGGCCCGGACCGTGTGGGTGGCGCGGCGTAGCGTCGGCCGTCCCAGGACCAGAACGCAGGAGGGGACGACCATGACCACGCCGAGCGTCACGCACCTCAATCCTGCCGGGCTGCACCGCAACCCGGCGTTCTCGCAGGGCACGATCGTCGAGACCGGTCGCACGCTCTACGTCGGCGGCCAGAACGGCACCGACGCGGACGGCGCGATCGTCGAGGGCGGCATCGCGGCCCAGACGGCGCAGGCGCTGCGCAACGTCCTCGCCGTGCTGGCCGAGGCAGGCGCCGGGCCGGAGGACGTCGCGCGGCTCGCCGTCTACCTCGACCCCGAGGCCGACCTCATGGAGGGCTTCGCCGCCGTCGGCGAGGTCTGGGGCCCGCACCCCGCCGCCGTGACCGTCCTGCGGGTCGGGATCGCGCGGCCGGGCGCGCTCGTCGAGATCGAGGCGGTCGCGGCCCTCCCCGCCTGACGCGCGGCACCCGCTCCCGCGCGCGACGTCACGGGGGTGCCGCTACTGTCCGGGGGTGCCAGCCGACCGGACCCCGTACCGCGCCCTGTGGCGGGCCGCGGCGTACGGGGTCGCGGCCTCCCTCCCTGTCCTCGCGCTCGCGTGGCTCGTCCGCGCGGAGTCGGGGGTCGTCGTCGACGCGGACCGCGCCGCCGTCGCCGCGGCGACCCGGTTCGCCGGCGAGCGCCCCGCGCTCGAGCGCGCGCTCCTCGTCGGGCAGGAGGCGCTCGCCGCCCGGTGGATGAACCTCGCCGCGATGGGCGTGTGCGTCTGGGCGTGGCGGCGCCATGCCCTGGGGCCGCGTGCGGCCTGGGCGGCCGGGACCATCTGGGGCGCGTGGGCCCTCGGGCTCGGCGCGAAGGAGGTCGTCGGCCGCGCGCGGCCCGTCCTCGAGGACGCCGTGTCGACCGTGCCGGGCGCGAGCTTCCCCTCGGGTCACGCGATGAACGCGGCGGCCGTCGGGGTGACGCTCAGCGTGCTCGTCTGGCCGCTGCTCGGGCGGCGTGGCCGCGTCGCGGTGGTCGGCGGCGCGACGGCGCTCGCCCTCGTCACCACGGCCGACCGCGTGCTGCTCGGCGCGCACTACCCGTCCGACGTCGTCGGCGGGATCCTCCTCGGCGGCGCGGTCGCGGGGGCGTCCGCCGTCGGCTTCCACGGGTGGACCGCCGCGCGGTCCGGCCGTCCCTCCGGTGACACTCCCAGGAACGAGGTCTGATGCATCCCTTCGTGCACCGCTACGAGCTCGACACGACCCGCCCCACGGCGAAGGAGGTGCTGCGAGACGTCGGCCTGCGGGCGTTCCTCCCGGGAGCGGTGCTGTGGGTGGTCATCGTCGCGACGGGCTTCCTCGTCACCGGGCCGCTCGGCGACCTGCCGGGCGAGGTCGCGATCAACCGGTGGTTCGAGCAACGGCGCACGCCGTTCTGGGACACCGTCACCGACGTGCTCTCCCTCATCGGCACGACCGAGTTCATCATCGGCGGCACGCTGCTCACCGTCGCGCTCGTGTGGTGGCGCACCCGGCAGTGGTGGTTCGCCCTCGTGCCCGCGCTCGCCGTCGCGCTGCAGGCGCTGATCTTCCTCACGTCGTCGATCGTCGTGGGGCGCGAGCGGCCCGACGTCTCGCGGCTCGACGAGGCGCCCCCGACGTCCAGCTTTCCTTCGGGGCACACGGGCGCGTCGGCGGCGTTCTACCTGACCCTCGTCCTGCTCGCGCAGCGCATCACGAACCCGGTCCTGCGCGTCGTCGTGACGGTGCTGTGCTGCCTCGTCCCGCTCGGCGTCGGCCTCTCGCGGCTCTACCGCGGCGCCCACGGACCCGCGGACGTCGTCGTGGGACTCCTCAACGGCATCGTGTGCTGCGTCCTCGCGTGGCACTACCTGCGCCGCGACCTGCGCTCGAAGCGCTGAGAGCACGCGGGTCGCACTCCCGGCGCCGCGCCCACGACGCTCTTCCCCGACCACGACGACGGCGGGCCCGGTCCGAGGACCGGGCCCGCCGTCGTCGTGCGGGGGCGGTCCGGGCGTGCGCGGCGCCCGGACCAGCCGTCAGATCACTCGCACAGACCCACCGGGTCCCACGAGCCCCACGTCACGGAACCGGGGAGCTCGCCCTTCGTCCACCACTGGGCCGTGTAGTTCACGCCCGCACGGGACACGGTCTGCCCGCCGGTGTAGACGGCCTCGCGCGACCAGGACGGGGCGCAGACCGCCGCCTCGACCTCGGGCGCGGTGCCGCAGGGACCGATCTTCTTCCACGCGCCCCACGCCGACGAGCCGGGGACCTCGTTGCGGGTCCACCACTGGGCCTTGTACTCCGCGCCCTCGTGCGAGACGACGTCGCCACCCGAGTAGACGCCGGTGCCGTACCAGGGCACCGCGCACTCCTCGGCCACGCCGGGGCCCGGGGTCGCCGCGCGCAGCGTCGAGCCCAGGGCGTTGCCGAGCTCGTTGCGGTAGTCACCGGAGAGGTCCCACCACATCGCGCCGCCGTAGCCCTGCGTCGCGACGAACTCGGCCTTCGCCGTCACGGACGCCGGGTCGTCGTAGCTCCACCACTGGTCACCGTTGTACAGCCAGCTCGCGCCGATCTTCGGGTCGAAGAACTTCTTCCCGCCGAACGAGCGCAGCTCGGCGTACGTCTTGGTGCCGACGTACCCGGCGGCGGGCTGCCAGCCCTTCGTGCCGTCCTTCACGCCGTACCAGCCGTGGCCGTAGGCCGCGAGGCCCGCGTTGACCTGCGACGGGTCCGCGCCCGCCTTGACGTACATGCCGAGCGCACCGTCGAGGCCGAGGCCCCAGTTCTCCGCGCCGTCGGGGTGCAGGTTGCCCTGGTGACCCGTCTTGTCCGGGACCCAGCCGCCGTGGAAGTCGTAGCCCTGGACGTTGAGGAAGTCCACGACCGCGAACAGGCGCGGGTCGAGCCAGCCGCCCTGCCCCGCGTTCCAGCCGCCCGCGGGCGCGAACGCCGTGAGCAGGTAGTCCTGGCCGGTCGTCGCGCCGCGCGCGTCGAGCTCGGCGCGGAACTCCTCCATGAGGAGCAGGAAGTTCTCCTTGTCCTCCGGGCGGGCGTTCGCCGTCTCGCCGCCGGTGACCGGCCACTCCCAGTCGATGTCGATGCCGTCGAAGATGCCGGCCGCGACGCCGGGGCCGCCCTTGCCGTCGACGACCGGCAGGTTGCCGTCGATGTAGAGGTCCAGGCACGAGTCGACGAGCCGCGTACGGCCCTCGGCCGTGGACGCCGCCTCGGAGAAGTTGTCCGACCAGGTCCAGCCACCGAGGGAGACGAGGATCTTCGTCTCCGGGCTGACGGCCTTGAGCTTCTTGAGCTGGTTGAAGTTGCCGGCGAGCTTCTGGCCGGGCTTGTCGGCCTCGCCGTCGACGGAGTCCGCGGCGGGCACCTCCGCGACGAAGTCGTTGAGGGGGTCGCCCTCGCCGGGGACGTCGGCGATGTCGCACACGAGGTCGGTCGTGACGTTGCCGAACGCGTAGTTGATGTGAGTGAGGTCCTCGATCGCTCCGGTGCGCACGAGGTCGGCCACGTGGAAGTCGCGGGTCACGCGCGAGTCGGCCATGACGTAGCCGACGCTGCGGAACCCGTTGATGTCCGACGGCCCGGCGACGGAGGCCGCCGGCTTCGCCGTGGGCTGGGGCGCCGCCGCGGCGGGCGACGCGAAGGTGGCGGCCGTGAGGGCGAGCGCCCCGACGACGGCGGAGGCCGTGACCACGCGCGAGCGTCGTGGCGAGGTCCTGGCGAACGAGCGGCCGGGGGCAGCCGCGCTGGGTGTCGATCGATCGGTCATGAAGGCCTCGTTGCTCTTCGGCCCGGGCTGGGGATCCCGGGATTTGTTCGGTCTCCTGCAAGATACCCGTGCGCATCCCGGTAACGCCAGGGTCCGAACGAAACTGTTACCGCTGTCGGTGGCAGGGCGCAGAGTAGGGCGGTGAGCTTCGACCGTGCGCCGCACGCCCCCGTGCTGCGCGCCCGTCCGACGATCGCGCACCTCGACGCCGACGCGTTCTTCGCCGCGGTCGAGCAGCACCAGCGCCCGTCGCTGCGCGGGCGCCCGGTGCTCGTCGGCGGCGTGGGGCCGCGCAGCGTCGTCGCGACGGCGTCGTACGAGGCCCGGCAGTACGGCGCCCGCTCGGCGATGCCGATGGAGCAGGCGCGGCGGCTGTGCCCGCCGTCGACGGTCGTCGTCGTGCCGCGGTTCGCCGCGTACTCGGCCTACTCGGCCCGCATCATGGCGGCGCTGCGCGAGGTGACGGACCTCGTCGAGCCCGTGAGCATCGACGAGGCGTTCGCCGACGTCGCCGCGACCGTCGGGCCGGAGACCGACCTCGAGGCGCTCGCCACGGGGATCCGCGAGCGGGCGCGCGAGCTGAGCGGCCTGCCCGTCTCGCTCGGGCTCGGGCGGTCCAAGCTCGTCGCGAAGCTCGCCTCGGAGGCCGCGAAGCCGGGCGGCGTCCGGGTCGTCGGGGCCGACGACGAGGACCCGTTCCTGCTCGACCTGCCTGTGCGGGCGCTCTGGGGCGTCGGCCCGGTGTCGGCCGCGCGGCTCGACGAGCTCGGGGTGCGCACGGTCGCCGACCTGCGCCGTCAGCCGCTCGACACCCTGCTCCTCGTCGCGGGCGAGGCGGGCGGCACCAACCTCTACCGGATCGCGCGCGGCTGGGACGACCGCCCGGTCTCCACGGTCCGCGAGCGCAAGTCCGCGGGCGCGGAGCACACGTTCGACACCGACCTCCACGGCCGGTCCGCGATCGCGGCGGCGCTCGACCCGGTGGTCGACGCCGCGCTCGCCCGCCTCGAGCGGCACGCCGTCGCGGCGCGCACCGTCGTGGTCAAGGTGCGCCTCGCGTCGTTCACGACCCTCACCCGCTCGGTCACGCTCTCCCGCCCGACGACCGACGAGGGCGCCCTGCGCGACGCGGCCCACCGCGCGCTCCGCCTCGCGGACGTCACCGAGCCCGTCCGCCTGCTCGGGGTCGCGTTCCACGCGCTGTCGGAGCACGCGCAGCTCATGCTCCCGCTCGGCGCGGACGTGCCGGAGGACCCTGCTGGTCCGGTCGCTGCTGGGTCGGTGGGTGCTGAGGCGGTGGACGCCGAGGCTCTGGCCGCGGAGCCAGCCGGCACCGAGGCGACCGGCGCGGAGCAGGTGCTACCGCCGTCCGCCCCGGGGCCCGTCCGGGCGACGGTCGCCCTTCTCGCGCCCGGCCTCGACGTCGCCACCCCGGCCGACGGGCGCGGGTGGGTCGTGCGCGTCGGCGACGACGGCCGCGTCGCGGTCCGCTTCGAGACGGCACAGACCGGGCCCGGCTACCAGCGCTGGGTCGACCCGGAGGCGGAGGAGCTCGAGCTCGTCGAGCCGCTCGGCCCGGACGGCGAGCCCGTGCGCACCTCGCCCGCGGACGACGACGCGTAGCCGCGAGCCGTCGCGCCCGCGCGCGTGTCGTCCGCGCTCGTCGCGCCTCTGTTCGCCCTGTCCGTGCTCGCCCTGTCCGTGCTCGTCCTGTCCGCCGTCGTCCCCTCCGTCCCGGTCCTGCCCGACGCCCGGCCATCGGCGCGCTGCGGACCTGGCCCCGCGCCGTCGGGCAGCCGCGGGACCATCCCGGCCGCGACGAAGAGGAACGCCGCGCCCACCCAGAACGCGGCCCGCGGCCCGACGACGTCGCTCAGCCCGCCCGTCGCGAGCGCGCCGACCGCCTGCCCGCCCGTGAGCGCGACGAAGAGGGTCGCGGTCGCGCGCCCGGCGGCGTGCGGGCGCAGCACGGTGCCCCACGCGATGAGGACGCCGCTCAGAGCGGTGTAGGCGCCGCCGAAGAGCGCGCCTGCGACGGCGACGACGGGCACGCTGCCCGGGGCGAGTGCCAGCGCGGCGGTGCCGGCCGCCGTCGCGACGGCCGTCACGACCCACGCGCCGCGCAGGCCGAGCACGCGGACGGCGTCGCCGCTGAGCGCGCCGAGGACCGCCGCTACGCCGAGGAGGCACCAGAGGGCCGCCGTCGTGCGGCCGGGGAGGCCACCGGTCACGGTGACGAGGTCGCGCCCGAACGTCCAGACCGCCGCGCTGCCGATGCCAGCCACCGCGGCCGCGATCCCGGCGCGCCCGAGCGACCGCCCGCCCGCACCGCGGGACGCGGGTGGCGCCTCGGGTGCCGTGGGCCAGCGCGCGCTCCGGTCGACGACCGCCGCCGTGACGACCGCCCCGAGCGCGGCGCAGAACCACGCGGGCCGCCAGACGTCGGGCGCGACGAGCGTCGCGGCGCCGACGAGAGCGACACCCACGCCCGTGCCGGAGTTCACGACGGCCTGCGCGCGCCCGGCCCGGCGGCCGTCGACCGTCGAACCGACCGCGGCGACGAGGGCGGGCGACGCCGCACCGGCGGCGCTGCCCGCGACGAGGACGCCCGCCGCGAGGCTCGCGGACGACCACGACAGCCCGACCAGGACCGCCCCGGCCGCGGCGAGCACCGCTGCGGCCCGGACGACCGCGCGCGGGGAGCGTCGGGCCAGCACGCGCTGGGCCCCGAGCGCGGCGACGCAGTAGGCGGCGAAGCTGCCCGCGGCGATCGCGCCCGCGGTGGCGGACGAGAGGCCGAGCTCGCTCGTGAGCGCCGGGAGCTGGAGGCCGTACCCGTAGCGGACGACGCCGTACGTCACCGCGATGAGGCCGGTCCCCGCGGCGACCAGGCGACCGGGGGCGGGCGCGGCTGGGTGTAACGATCGTTTCAGCATAGTGATCGTTACGCTATCCCCATGCCCCGGACCGACGCACGCCGACCGGCCCGCGACCGCCTGCTCGACGCCGCGGAAGCGCTGTTCGTCGAGCACGGCATCGCGGCGACCGGTGTCGACGCCGTGCTCCGCCGCGCCGAGGTGTCCCCCGCGACCCTGTACGCGCACTTCGCCGGCAAGGACCACCTCGTCGCGGCCTACCTCCAGCGGCGCCACGAGCGCTGGCGCGCCGCGTGGGACGACGCGCTGGACCGCTGCGGCGACGACGTGGACGCGCGGGCGCTCGCCGTCTTCGACGCGCTCGACGGCTTCCCGACCGCGACGAGCACCCGCGGCTGCGCGTTCCTCGCCGCCGCGGTCGAGGTCACCGACCCCGAGCACCCCGCGTACCGCTGGCTCGCCGCCGACACCCGGCTGCTCACCGAGCGCCTGCGCGACCTCGCCGCCGCGACCGGCGCCGCCGACCCCGACGCTCTCGCGGCCGAGCTCCTCGCGCTCTACGACGGCGCGCTCGCGTCCCGCACGCGCCGCACCGTCGCGGGCGACGGCGGCCCCGCCCCGCTCCCCTGGCGCGCGCTCGCTGCGGCAGCGGTCTCCCGCCACCGCGCCTGAGCGTGCCGGCGCCGCGCTGCTGATGCGCTCGCGCGGCTCCCCGGTGATCCTGGACGGACGGCCGCGTCACGACACGAGGGAGGCCCCGTGGGATCCGTGCAGGGGAACGCACCGCAGACGGAACCGCCCGGCGAGGACGACGAGCCGGCCGTCGACCCGAGAGCGCACGCCAACCGGTGGCGCGCGCTCGTCGTCCTGGCCGTCGCGCTGTCCCTCGTCGTGATCGACGGGACGATCGTCGCCGTCGCCGTCCCGGACATCGTCGCCGACCTGAACCTCGGACTGAGCCAGGCGCAGTGGATCAGCGCCTCGTACGCCGTCGTGCTGGCCGCCCTGCTGCTCTCGACCGGCCGGCTCGGCGACCGGTTCGGGCGACGGCGGCTCCTCGTCGTGGGCGTCGTCGTGTTCCTCGCCGGGTCGCTCCTCGCCGCGGCGGCCGACGACGGCGGCTCGCTCATCGTCGGGCGGCTCGCCCAGGGCCTCGGCGCGGCCGCGATCCTGCCCTCGACGCTGTCGACCGTGAACGCGACGTTCCGCGGCAAGGACCGGGCCGCGGCGTTCGGGGTGTGGGGCGCCGTCATCTCCGGGGCCGCCGCCATCGGGCCGCTCGCGGGCGGGTGGATCACGACGTCGTTCACGTGGCCGTGGATCTTCCTCGTCAACGTGCCCGTCGGCCTGCTCGTGCTGGTCGGCGCCTACCTCTGGGTGCCGGAGACCCGGGCGCACGCGTTCGCGCCGGGGCTCGACGTCGTCGGGCTCGTGCTGTCCGCGCTCGGCTTCGGCGCGCTCGTGTTCGGGCTCATCGAGGGCCAGTCGTTCGGCTGGTGGAGCCCGAAGGGGGACATCGAGCTCCTCGGCGCGACCTGGCCGGCGTCCGCGCCCGTCTCGCCGACCCCCGTCTTCCTCGCCGCGGGGCTCCTGCTGCTCGTCCTCTTCGTCGCGTGGGAACGGCACCGCGCGCACGTGCGACGGTCCGCGCTGCTCGACCTCACGCTGTTCCGCATCCCGACGTTCCGGTGGGGCAACGCGACCGCGATGACCGTCGCCGTCGGCGAGTTCGGCATCATCTTCGTCCTGCCGCTCTTCCTCGTGAACGTGCTCGCGCTGTCCACGATGGGGGCCGGGCTCGTGCTCGCGGCGATGGCGCTCGGCGCGTTCCTCTCCGGGGCGTCGGCGCGCCACCTCGCCGCCGCCGTCGGCGCCCCGCTCGTCGTGGTCATCGGCCTCGCGCTCGAGATCGTCGGCGTCGCGGCCGTCGCGCTCACCGTCACCGCGACCGTCTCCCCGTGGCTGCTCGCCGTCCTGCTCGTGGTCTACGGCGTCGGGCTCGGGCTCGCGTCGGCGCAGCTCACGAGCACGACCCTCGTGGAGGTCCCGCCCGAGGAGTCCGGCCAGGGTTCCGCCACGCAGTCGACGGCGCGGCAGGTCGGCTCCGCGCTCGGCACCGCGCTCGTCGGGACCGCGCTCGCCGTCCTGCTGGCGAGCGCCGTGCCCCACGCTCTCGACGGCGAAGGGCTGCCCGACGCCGAGGTCACGCGCCTCACCGACGCGACGAGCGGCTCCGCCGGCGACGTCATCTCCGAGCTGCGCCGCGAGGGCACGCACGGTGAGCTCGGGCCGAGGGAGCCGGAGGTCGTCGACGCGCTCGCGTCCGGGTTCGCCGACGCGACGCGCGGGTCGCTGCTCGTCGCCGGGGCGTTCCTCGTGCTCGGCCTCGCGTCTGCGACGGCCGTCGTGCGGGCGTCGCGCCGGTCGGTGTGAGGGTGGGGCCCGACGCCGGAGCGGGTCACGCCCGACGCGGGGTCGCGCCGAGCACAGGGCCGGGTCGAGCCGGCACGGGTTAAGCCAGGCGGTGCCAGACGCCCACGGACACGACCTCGACCGCGCCGTCGACCACGAACGCGGTCTCGTCGTCGACCGCGTACGCCGGCCCGCCCAGGGCGGCAGCCCACCGCCGCGCCGCGGCCTCCGTGTTGTCGGGCAGGTCCGGGTGGCCCAGGTGGGGGAACATCGAGAAGTCGACGAGCCCCAGCGGCGACGCGTCCTCGCCGTCGGGCGGCTCCCACCCCACGAACTCCTCGCCGATGCGCGCCGTCAGGGCCATGCTGCCGCCGCTCATCCCGACGTAGACCGTCTCGGTGAGCGAGGGCACGAGGTCCGCGAACCCCGACCGCCGCATCCAGTAGGCCAGGTAGCCCGCGTCACCGCCCGCAGCCAGCAGCACGTCCGTCTCCCGGACGAGCGGCACCCAGCGGTCCGCGGGGATGCTCGGCAGCGCCGTCAGCTCCAGCACGCCGACCGACCCCCATCCCAGACCCGCCATGTGGTCCGACTCCCCCGTGATGAAGTCCCGGACGTTGCTCCCCGGCCCCACCCACGGGGCGCCGCCCAAAAACGCCGTGGCAATCGGAGAGCTTCGCAATCCACCGAACTCTATAGAACCAATGAGACTGGCGATTCGCCCACACGGGATCAAATCAGAGCCACAACTGCACGCAGCGGTTCCAAACACAATCGGAGACGACTCTTCTACCTAGCGACGACAAGGGCGGCCCACCGCGAGCAATACTCTGAGCGCGGCAACCGAATCATCAATACGCGGACTACCTGAACATTGCAATCGGCCGAAGGATCATTGCCGGCCCGCGGACCGCGATAGAATCCTCGTCGACGTCAACTCCAATGGACTCCTTAAATGAATCCAACATTGGCGTAACGGCACTCCTTACGGCATCCTCTTCAAGAGGCGTCAGCGGCGCGTCGTCGAGCAACCTAACGGACTGCCAGGCAGACCCCGCGGGGAGCACATCCTCGACTTGCGCGACAAGCGTGAAGGTCCCGTTCCACCGCCCAACGGGTTCAATGATCCAATCCTCCCGAAAAGACGCCCCGACCTTCGGTCCTTCCTCGCCTATCGGGACCATCAGCGCATTCGTTTCGGCCCGCTTCCCGCGCAGAAACATCATGACATGCTCCGCATGCTGAAGCGATTCAATTGAAGTGCCCTTGAAAAGTGGGTTCCCCTCACGCACCTCATTCGCATACCAGAGGAACATCCGAAAAGCAGTATGGATCGCCACGGGCGCTACACGACCGCGAATCTCGACAACCTGGCCAGCGCCGACACCCTCTAGCGCACGCTCGCCCCACCCATCGAACCGGCCCACCGCCTTGCGGTGATCGAGTGCGCTGTACCACAGTTCAAAGATAGAGAACCGGGTACGCCGCCGAATAACTTCCGCCTGCAAAGACTCGGACGCCTTAGAATCAATTCCCGCGTTCGCGCCGGCCCCGCCGGCGCTCATCCTTAAGCCGACGCTCATCCCGCCCTCTTGAGCAAGGTTGATCTTTTCGACCACCTCGTCCACTTTTCCAGACTCGAGAGCGGAAAGACTGTTTATGACGATATCGTCATCCAAATACGCAAAACCGCGGTGCGGCGTGGCCGCGGGGGGAGAGAATATCGCGCCGTGCGGTCTCTTACTCCATGGAAACCTCATTCTTGCGGCACCTTTCCGGACGAACCACTCAGCATGTATTGCACTCGCACCACTGGGAATTCCACTGCGCAACGCTTGAAGGCCCATTCATGTGTGGCGGGCGAAAGGCACACAACTCTTCTCGTCGAGCACCAGATCATGGCCGCTTCAAACCTTCATGGCGATCGTTTCGGTAGAGCGCCCGGGGTTGCCGCTACTCCCGAAGCGGATCGAAAATAGCGCTCTCGGCAACCGCCAAATGCAGTTTGGCGAGCGCACGGCCCGGATCCTCCCGCATTGCAGCCCACGAGACCCGATATCTACTAAGAGCCTGCAGGTGAAGACGATAAAGCGGCCCAGACTTGCTGATAACATCAAGATCAAGAAGAGCGTCGAAAACGGCGCGAAACACTCGATTCCCGCCGATCGCAAACCGCTCAATCTTCTCACCAAGCACACTGGGGTCATCCCCCACGCTCGAGCCGAATGCGGTTAGAATTCGCCGCAAGCCGAGCAAGATCTGGGACGAAATGGCCGTAGAAAGCCGTACATCGCTCGTCGGCACATCGACTAGCCAAGGCTTCCACTGATGCCATGCTTCTGGCCACGTCACGAGCAGGCCATTTTCGGGGTAGGCCGAGACCTTTAGGTCGGCGTTATGAATGGCAACGCCCGCCGACAGGCTCACAACATCGTAGGTCCCGTCGTTTATGGCACTGTAAGCCGCGACTGATTCGGCACGGATATCAATCTCGTCCGCAATCAGGGCAACGCTCGGGCCAATGTCGAGATTTCCGTTGACTCCAGAAAGCACAAGGCCATACCCTGTAACGCAGACGAGGCGGGAGATTGGGCTCGTCAACTGCAGGACGCCGGTCAGCTCATCGACCGCAAACACGAGTTCGTTGTCGAAGTCAAATGACTTCCTGTCCCCAATTAGAAGGAGGCTCGCCCCCCCAGTACCGTGCGCGTAGACCGCATTCCCGTTTCGAGTTCCCAATGAGAAAGAATGTAGCACGTCATTGACGAGGTCCTCCGATACCGACCCAAGATCGTCATTGTTGCTGCTCAGACTGTGGACGAAGTGGGCAAAGAAGGGGCCGACCTTGGGCAGGGATCCAAGGAACTGCTCGCGCGATCCCCCGTACAGGTCCTTCAAAGGGGACGAGGACGCCCAGGCTCGCGCGTAGTCACTAAAGACCACATTGGCGAACAGCTCGCCCGCGAGGAATGGGTGGTCAAGGAGGAAGCTCTCAATATGCTCCTCGTAGACCACTCGTTCATTGGGCATCAGCATCGCCGGCGCTTCCACTGACAAGTTCACCGGACCAGTGTGCGAAAGGAGCCTGACAACCTGTTCGTCACGGGTGTAGAGCACCGAGCGTTGTGCCTCATTCATTCCGAGGGCATCACCAAGGCGTTGCCGCACCTTCGCACTTTCGCGGTCAAGGATGTCCTCCACCACTTTTTGTAGGAGTGCGCCTTGTCTCCTTCGTTGTGCAGATATCCCCCTCGCTGCTCCTCCGGCAAGTTCCGTACTAGGATTCTCGACTGCGAGACGCTCGGCCAATGCCAAGACTACGGGTGGGTAGCCGAGGAAACGGTCCACCCGATCCCACGCATCGACACCATCGGCCTCTTGGTCAAGAGCGCGCGCTATTTCGAACATCACTGCATCGCGCAACTCGCCAAAAGGTCCTGGATGCGTGCGATGCACCCGATACTCTGCCCCATCGCCAGACTTCAGGTCGAGTGCTACATCAATCAAATCGCATGCAGCTGAGTACGAGAGAGGGGAAATCTCGCTGATCGGCGGGTCGAAACCTAGGTCCAGCAAAGCGAGGTACGTGGTATCGATCGCGTCACGCCGCCCGAGGAGAACCACCTGACTCGCCGACATTGCGTCGGACATAAGCCATGCTAGATCCGCGAGAAACGCGATATAATTGTCACGTCCCGCCACAAGCTGAGCCTCATCTGTGCTGTCGAGAACAAGAGAGGCCCGGCCTGCTTTCAAATCTGCCACGAAGGCTGGCGCCTGCTCCCAGCCAAGTACCTTTGTTATCTCTCCTGTGAGAGTGCTAGTCCCGACCTGCATTTGCGATAGGTCGACATATGGCGCACGCAAGCGGGCGGCGATTGCTTTTGCCGCTGCCGACTTTCCCATTGCGCCGGGAGCTGTGACCAGGCGGATGGGCCCTGGCACGCCTTCGTGGGGTTGGTCAGTGTCGGGCCAGATGTACCCGGCCACCTCGGACGCGTCGAGTGCGATGGCGGCGTGCGGGGACTCTGGGGTCATCGTCGGCCCGTCGTACCGAGGCATGACCTCGACAAGCCTGGATAGTGGCTGGCGCATGGCCGCATGATAGCTGCTGTACGAGCGGGTGGCGTGGAGCCGCGAGTATTGCTTCTAACTGGCGGCTCGATCGCCGGGAGCCATATTGGACTCCGCCGCAGGTTCGCGAGACCTCCAGCTCTGACGCAGGCGTGCTGATCTTGAAAGCGGCGGCTCGGCCCCACGGTGTCTTCGTGGCACGAGTTCTAGGAGTGAGT
Source organism: Cellulosimicrobium sp. EB106-03-01-XG111 (assembly GCF_058792115.1). Classification (NCBI taxonomy): domain Bacteria; kingdom Bacillati; phylum Actinomycetota; class Actinomycetes; order Micrococcales; family Promicromonosporaceae; genus Cellulosimicrobium; species Cellulosimicrobium sp. EB106-03-01-XG111. Next base: position 36,971 of record NZ_JBYTEQ010000021.1, on the reverse strand, counting down.
TGAGGGTCGCGGGCTGAGAGCGCGGGCAACCTTCGGGTACACCAAGCACCACCGCTCTTGAGCCCACGGCGCCGCCAAGAACACTCGCATCTTGCAAGTTGACGGCTTGCAGGTTCGGCTGGGGTGCGCCGCCAGGCAGGAGCCCCGCCCCGATGGTCGTAGGTGGGGCAGGTTTCGGCTGGGATCCGGCTCGTTAACGCGCGCCGCATCGAGGGGTCCTGCGAGGCGCTCGCACCGGACGTCGGGTCGGGAGACAACATGGGGTTTCAGTGCTTGCTCAACCACGGCGCGCCATCGAGACCGACGGGCGCCGCGTCGGGGAGCACCTGCAGGGTGCGGCGCTGGGCGGCGCGGATTGCCACGCGATCAACGAAGGGCCCCACAGCCGCGAATCTCGCGGGTGGGACCCTTCGGGTGGCGGTAGCGGTGGGATTTGAACCCACGGTGGACTTTCACCCACACACGCTTTCGAGGCGTGCTCCTTAGGCCGCTCGGACACGCTACCTCGCCGGGATACCCGGCCCAGGAAGGATACCTGGTCACACCCCCGGACACCGAATCGGCCGGTCAGCCGCTCCTGCGACGGGTCACGCACGCCCCGCCCGACCCCGCGCGGAGCCGGACCACCCGGCCCACGCCGCGCCGTCGGACAACACCCGCCGCCGGTCCCCGCCGACGTCGCGCACTCCGCCGGAAAGGCACGGGCGTCACTTCCCAGCGAGCGCCTCGGCGAACAGCGGGGTGACGTTGTCGATCGCGTAGATCACGGCCGTGGGCGTGCCGAGCGAGAAGGCGTTGGAGAGGTCCTCGTCGTCGAACACGACGTAGCGGCCGTCGGCGACGGACGGCACGGTCTGGAAGATCGGGAGGGCCTCGACGTCGGCGGCGGTGAAGCCGATGGGCTGGATGACGGTGAGGTCGGCGTCGAGCAGGTCGACGTTCTCGGTGCCGAGGGTGGCGGAGAACTCCTCGCCGGCGGCCTCGTCGATCTCGGGCTTGGTGTCGAACCCGAGGCCCTGCATGAACTCGCCGCGGCTGGAGGTCGAGACGTAGGCGCCGAAGCCCTCGGCCCAGTAGGACCCGATGACGGCGGTTTTGCCCGCGAACTCGGGGTGCTCGTCGCGCGCGGCGGCGAACGCGTCGTCGACCTGGGCGAGCAGCTCGTCGCCGGCCTCGCTGCGTCCGAGGGCGGCGGCGATCATGCCGACCTGGTCCTCCATGGGCGTGAGGTAGGCCTCGCCGCCCTCGGGGATCGCGACGGTCGGGGCGATCTCGGAGAGCCGCTGGTACCGCTCGGGGTCGCCGGACGACTTCACGTCGAGGATGACGTCGGGGTCGAGCACGGCGATCTGCTCGTACGACGGCTCGAGGGTGCCGATGATCTCGGGCGACTCGTCGTACGCGTCGGCGAGCCACGGGCCGACGCCGTCGCCGCCGAACGCGAGCCAGTCGCTCGCGCCGACGGGCTGGACGCCGAGCGCGAGGGCGGTCTCGGCGTCGCCCCACCCGAGCGCGACGACGCGCTCCGGCTCCTCGGGGATCTCGACGTCGCCGAACGCCGTGGGGATGGTCACCGGGAAGGCGTCGGCGGCGCCGTCGGTGGTCGCGCTGCCCGACGGCGACGCCTCGGCGTCGCCGTCGCCGGACGAGCACGCGGCGAGCGCGAGGACGGCGAGCGCCGACACGGCCGCGAGCGCGCGGCGGGGACGGGTGGTGCTGGTGCGGTGCATGGGACTCCTCAGTCCTCGAAGATCTGGCCGACAGGCTCGCGCTTCTCCGCCTGGAAGCGGTCCTCCGCGCGGCCGTAGGCCCAGTAGCCGGAGAGCGACAGGTCGGAGCGCGGCACGCCGCGCTCCGTGAAGACGCGGCGCAGGGCCTTCATGGCCCCGCGCTCGCCGTGCGCGAAGACGTGGACGCGACCCTCGCGCCACGGGAGGTCGGCGACGGCGTCGGGCAGGAGCGTCGTCGTCCCGGCGGGCGCGTCGCCGCGCAGCACCCAGGTGACCTCGACGCCGTCGGGCGCCTCGAGCGGCAGGCGGTCCGCCTCGGTCCCGACCTCGAGCACGGCGTGCCCGACGGCGTCGCGCGGCATGGCCTCGAGCGCGGCGGCGATCGCGGGGAGCGCGGAGTCGTCGCCGGCGAGCAGGTGCCAGTCGGCGGCCGGGTCGGGCAGGTACCCGCCGCCGGGGCCGGAGAGGACGAGGCGGTCGCCGGGCTTCGCGCGCGCGGCCCACGGCCCGGCGAGGCCCTCGTCGCCGTGCACGACGAAGTCGATCGCGAGCCGCTGCGCCGCCTCGTCGACCCAGCGCACGGTGTACGTGCGGGTGACGGGCACGTCCTCGGGCGCGAGCGTGTCGCGCAGCGCCGCGACGTCGTAGGGCGGCTCGAGGCCGAGCTCGGGCTTGGCGAAGTAGATCTTGACGTACTTGTCGGTGTGCTCGTTCGTCGTGAACGCGGCGAACCCGTCGCCCCCGGCCACGACGCGCACGAGGTGCGGGGAGAGCCACGCGGTCTCGAGGACCTCGAGGACCGTCTGGGGGCGGGCGCGCCGCGGGGCGGGCGCGGTGGTGGTCGACATGACAACCTCTCGTCGGTGACTTAGGTGAGGCTAACATCACCGGCTGGGCGCGAGGTCGTGACGCCGGTCACCACCCCGGCGGGACAGCGTGGATCGCCCGGGCGAGAGGGCCTGAGGGAACTCATACACACGCCCTGTGCCCTCCACAGCGGCCGCACAGGGTCGACCGGCGGAATGGGGACGTCCTCGACCACGGCGCCCAGCGCCCCGGCACCCGGAGGCCTCGTGTCCCAGCCCGTCCTGTACCTCGTCGACCTCGTCGCGGTCACCGTCCTCGCGTTCGGCCTCTACTTCCCCCGGCACCGGCGCCGCGACCTCGTCGTCGCGTACCTCGGCGTCAACGTGGGGGTGCTCGCGGTCGCGGCGACGCTCGCGACGAGCAGCGTCGGCGCCGGTCTGGGGCTCGGGCTCTTCGGCGTCCTGTCGATCATCCGCCTCCGTTCGACCGAGCTCTCGCAGACCGAGGTCGCCTACTACTTCGCCGCCCTCGCGCTCGGCCTGCTCGGCGGCCTCGGCGCGACCACCGGCTGGCTGTCCCTCGCGGGCATGGCGCTGGTCGTCGGGGTGATGGCCGTCGTCGACCACCCGCGCGTCCTGCGCCGCGCGCAGAGCCAGACCGTCGTCGTCGACCGCGCCCTCGCCGACCCGGCCGAGCTCACGCGCTACCTGGAGGGGCTGCTCGGCGCCGAGGTCCGCGGGGTGAGCGTGCAGCGGCTCGACCTCGTCAACGACACGACCTGGGTCGACGTCCGCTGGACCGCGCCCCGCACGGCACGCCGGGGCGCGCGCCCCCTCGTCCTGCCCGACGCCGTCCCCCCGCTCGCGGCCGACGCCGCGCCGCTCCGCGCGGCCGCCACGGCCCCGGACGGCCTCCCCGCGCGGACGGGGGTGCGCGCATGAGCGCGCAGACCCTCCCGGCCGACGACCGCGTGCGCGCCGCCCTGCACCCGCTCGCCGGCGTGGACCTCGACGAGCTCGTCGCGACGGCCGCGCTGCTGACCCGGGTCGACCGCAAGTACGTCCTGCCGGTCGACGACGCGGTCGCCGTGCTCGACGCCCTCGCCCGCACGACCGCCGCGCGCGTCCTGGAGATCGACGGCGCGCGCAGCGCGGCCTACGAGTCGGTCTACTTCGACACGCCCGACCTCGCGTCGTTCCGTCTGACGGCGACGCGCCGCCGTCGGCGGTTCAAGGTCCGCACGCGCACGTACCTCGACTCCGGGACGAGCTTCCTCGAGGTCAAGACGCGCGCCGCGCGCGGCACGACGCTCAAGCAGCGTGTCTCCCACGACTGCCCGACGGCGCTCGACGGCGGGCAGGAGTTCGTCCACCGGACGCTCGTCGCCGAGGGCATCGACGGCGTGCCGGAGCACGCGCTGGCACCCGGCCTCGTGTCGCGGTACCGCCGCACGACGCTCCTGCTCCCCCGGCCCGACGGCGCCGCGCGCGCCACCGTGGACACCGGGCTCACGTGGGAGCTCGACCGGCCCGACGGCGCCCGGCCCCTCTCCTGGCCCGTCACCCACCTGGCGGTCGTCGAGACGAAGGGCGGCTCGACGCCGTCGGACCTCGACCGGCTGCTGTGGCGGCACGGGCACCGCCCCGAGCGGATCTCGAAGTACGGCACCGGGCTGGCGCTGCTGCGCCCCGACCTGCCCGACGGCCCCTGGCGGCGCGTGATCCGCCGCCACCTCACCCCCTCCCCGGGCGGCTCGACGTCCGACGGGACTCCCGCCCACCACCCCGCCCGCACCCCCGGGCACGACGACAGGAGCCTGTGATGCGCATCCGACGACCCCTCACGTACCTCACCGCCGCTGCGGCGGCCGCCGTCCTCGCCGGCTGCTCGGTCCTGGGCAGCGACGCCGCCACGGACGACACGTCCGCGAGCGCGAGCACCACCGGCTCGACCGCCGCGTCCGACGCCGTCGCCGGCCTCACCCCCGACGAGGCGCGCGCCGACAACGCCGAGGTGACGGTCGACGACGCCGACCTCGCGGTCGACGAGGCGTCGGCGACGACCGTCGCGCTCGACGGCGACACCGCCACCGTGGACGGCGACGGCGTGACGGTAGACGGCGCGACCGTCACCGTGACCGCCCCCGGCACGTACGTGCTGAGCGGCGCGCTGGAGGGCCAGGTCGTCGTCGACACCGCCGAGGACGGTCTCGTCCAGCTCGTGCTCGACGGCGCCGACATCACCGCGACGACCAACGCCGCCGTGAACGTGCAGGACGCCGAGAAGGTGGCGGTGGTCCTCGCCGACGGCTCGACGAACAACCTCACCGACACCGAGACCTCCTCCGGCCAGGACGCCGACGGCGAGCCCGACGGCGCGCTGTTCTCGACGGCCGACCTCGTGATCGGCGGCGACGGCGCGCTCAGCGTGACGTCGCACGCGGACGACGGCATCGTCTCCAAGGACGGCCTCGTGGTCGCGGGCGGCGACCTCACCGTCGACGCGGGCGACGACGGCCTGCGCGGCAAGGACTACCTCGTCGTCACGGGCGGGGCGCTCGACGTCACCGCTGCGCAGGACGGGCTGAAGTCGACCGAGGACGGCGACGACACCCTCGGCTTCGTCGACGTGCGCGGCGGGGACGTCACCGTCACGTCGGGCGACGACGGCGTGCAGGCGGTGACGGACGTCGTCGTCTCCGGCGGCACCCTGACCGTCACCGCGGCCGGCGGTGCGGGCGCCGACGTGAGCGAGGACGCCTCCGCGAAGGGCCTCAAGGGCGACGTGGGGGTCCTGGTCGGCGACGACGCGACGGTCACCGTCGACGCCGCCGACGACGCGCTGCACTCGGACGGCGCCGTGTCCGTCTCGGGCGGGAGCGTCGAGCTGTCGTCCGGCGACGACGGCGTGCACGCCGACGGCGACGTCACCGTCTCCGGCGGCGACCTCACCGTCACGACGTCCGTCGAGGGCATCGAGGGCGCGACCCTCACGATCTCCGGTGGTGACGTCGACGTGACGGCGAGCGACGACGGCCTCAACGCGACGGTCGGGTCGACGACCGTCACCGGCGAGAGCGACACGGCAGCGGGCGACCGGTCAGCAGGCGGCTCAGCAGCGGGCGGCTCAGCCGCCGACGGCTCGGCAGCAGACGGCTCGGTCGACGGCACGATGCCGGAGCCACCGGACGGTGCACCCAGCGGCACGACCGGCGGGACGCCCCCGGGGATGCCGGCCGACGGCGAGCTGCCCGAGCCCCCGCAGGGCGGCGACCTGCCTGACGGTGCGGAGCCGCCCGACGGCGCCGACCTGCCGCAGGGCGGCCCCGGCGGCGGGAGTGGCTATGCGGGCGGCGGTGCCGGCGGCATGGACGCCGACGACGGCTCGTCGCTGACCATCTCCGGCGGCACGCTCACGATCGACGCCGGCGGCGACGGGATCGACTCGAACGGCTCGCTCACGGTCACGGGTGGCGAGACGGTCGTCCAGGGCCCGACGAACGACGGCAACGGCGCGCTCGACGTGAACGGTACGTTCACCGTCAGCGGCGGCTCGCTCGTCGCGGCGGGCAGCGCGGGGATGGTCGTCGTGCCGGCCACGGACTCCGAGCAGGGCTGGCTCGCCGCGGACGTCTCCGCGAGCGCCGGCGACACCGTCACCGTCACGTCAGCCGACGGCACCGTCGTCGCCGAGCTCACCGTCACCAAGGAGACGGCGAACGTCGTCGTCTCCTCGCCCGACGTGACGACCGGCGACACCTACACGGTGACCACCCCGGCCGGCTCGGTGACCGCCGTCGCGGGCGACTGGACCGGCGGTGGCATGGGGGGCCGCCCCACCCGCCCGGGCACGCAGGACGGCACCACGGCCCAGGACGGCACGGGCCAGGACGGCACCACGGGCCAGGGCGAGACCACCGAGTCCTGACCGTGCGTCGTCCGGCCGGGGATCCCGGCGCGAGCGCTCTGCCGAGGTAGAGCCCCGGTCTCGCGAGGTAGAGCCGAGGTCCTGCGACGTCGACCCGTTCTCGCACGAGGTAGAGCCCGGCTCTACCTCGCGGGGCCTCGGGGCTCCCTCGGGGTGACCAGGGCTACCTCGGCGGACCGGGGTTTCTGTGCCGCTCCCGTCGTACCGTGGGAGACGTGCCCACCGACCCGACCGCACCGTCCCCGAGCGACCCGACCAGCCCCACGACCGCCTCCCCCGCGCACGTGGCGACGTCGTCCGCCGACCTGCCGTCCGCCGTCCCGACCCTGTCGTCGCGGCTCGCGTGGCGGCCGAGCCAGCCGCCGGCGGGCGCGGAGCCCGCGCCGCGGACGGGGACGGTCGAGGAGGCGGTGGAGCTGCTGCGCGGGCTGCGGGTCACGGCGCTCACGGGCGCGGGCGTCTCGACGGACTCGGGGATCCCGGACTACCGCGGCCCGGACTCCCCGCCGCGCAACCCCATGACGTACCAGCAGTTCGTGCAGGACGAGGCGTTCCGCCGCCACTACTGGGCGCGCAACCACGTCGGCTGGCAGCACGTGCACCGCACGCACCCGAACGCGGGCCACCGCGCGCTGGCGCGGCTGGAGGACGCGGGCGTGCTCGTCGGGCTCATCACGCAGAACGTGGACCTGCTGCACGAGGACGCGGGCAGCCGCAACGTCATCGACCTGCACGGCCGCTACGACCGGGTGATCTGCCTGCAGTGCGGGCGCGTCATCTCGCGCGAGCACCTGGCCGAGCGCCTGACCGCCCTCAACCCGGGGTTCCTGGAGAGCGTCGGCGACGTCGGCGACGTGGAGATCGCGCCGGACGCGGACGCAGTGATCGAGCAGACGTCGCACTTCCGGCCCGCGCCGTGCGAGTTCTGCGGCGGGGTGCTCAAGCCGGAGATCGTGTACTTCGGGGAGAACGTGCCGCGCGAACGGGTCGACCGCGCGTTCGCCATGGTCGACGAGGGCGACGCGCTCCTCGTCGCCGGGTCGTCGCTCACGGTGCTGAGCGGGCTGCGGTTCGTGCGGCACGCGGCGAAGGACGGCAAGCCGGTCGTCATCGTCAACCGCGGCTGGACGCGCGGCGACCCGCTCGCGACGCTCAAGGTCGAGGCCGGCACCACGGAGACCCTCACCGCCCTCGCCGCGGCGCTCACGCGCTGAGGCGACCGACCCACGAGCGGTGGGGAGGAAGGACGGCGCCGGGTCGTGGCGGGCCTGGCGGGAGGCGGCGAGGAACGAGGCGCCGGATGGTAGACCCGGCGCCGTCCTTCCTCCCCACCGCGACCGCGACGTCAGGTGTCGCTCAGCGCTGCGCGCCGAAGAAGTCGCGGAGCAGCCGTGCGCACTCGTCCTCGCGCACGCCGCCGACGACCTCGACCGCATGGTTCGCGCGCTGGTCGCGCACGAGGTCCCACACGGAGCCGGTCGCGCCGGCCTTCGGGTCCCACGCCCCGAGCACGAGCCGCTCGACGCGCGCCAGCACGAGCGCGCCCGCGCACATGACGCACGGCTCGAGCGTGACGACGAGCGTGCAGCCCTCGAGGCGCCACTCCCCCCACGTCGCGGCGGCCTGGCGCAGCGCGAGCACCTCGGCGTGCGCGGTCGGGTCGCCCGTCTCCTCGCGCCGGTTGCGCCCCACGCCGAGCAGCCGCCCGTCCGGCCCGACGACGACCGCCCCCACGGGCACGTCGGCGCTCGCGAGCGCGTGGGTCGCCTCGTGCAGCGCGAGACCCATGAGGGCGTCCCACGTGCGGCGGCGACCCGCGACCGTGTCGGGTGGGAACGCGCCCTCCGTCGCCGGGAGCGCGAACCCGCGAGGCACGGTGCCCGACGCCGGCCCCTCGCCCGGGTGCGCGGGGTCGCCCCGGTGCGCGGGGTCCCCCGAGCGGGCGGGGCCGCCCGGGTGGGACGGCTCGCCGGGGTGGGCGACGTCGTCGGGCACGGGACCTCCGGTCGGTAGGGGCGGGCCGCACCAGGCTAGCGACCGGGCGCCTGCCCGCGCGCGGATCGGTTACCGGCCGGTACGGCAGACGGCCCGCGGTCCGATACCGTTGTCACCATGCGCCTGCACGTCGCCGACCACCCGCTCGTGGCCCACAAGCTGACCGTCCTGCGGAACAAGGAGACGACGTCCTCGACGTTCCGGCTCCTCGTCGACGAGCTGGTCACGCTCCTCGCGTACGAGGCGACGCGGGACGTGCGCGTCGAGCCGCACGAGATCGAGACGCCCGTGACCAGGACGGTCGGCGTCCGCCTCGCGGAGCCGCGCCCCCTCGTGGTGCCGATCCTGCGCGCGGGCCTCGGCATGCTCGAGGGCATGACGCGGCTCCTGCCCACCGCGGAGGTCGGGTTCCTCGGGATGCAGCGCGACGAGGAGACGCTCGAGGCGGTCACCTACGCGAACCGTCTCCCCGACGACCTCACGGGCCGCCACGTGTTCCTGCTGGACCCGATGCTCGCGACGGGCGGCACTCTCGTCGCCGCGATCGACTACGTCTTCGCGCGCGGTGCGCGCGACGTCACGGCCGTGTGCCTGCTCGCCGCCCCGGAAGGCATCCAGGTGCTGGAGAAGGCGGTCGGCGAGCGCGTCGACGTCCAGCTCGTGGTCGCCGCGGTCGACGAGCGGCTCGACGAGAAGGCGTACATCGTGCCCGGGCTGGGCGACGCGGGCGACCGCCTGTACGGCGTCGTCTGACGCTCCTACCTGCGCGAACACCCGCCGGGACGCCCCGGCCCCGCTCGGCACGACCGGAACGCGAGATCGTCGCCGTCCGCATGCTGAGAACTTCCGCGGCTCCTCTTGGCGTGCCGTGCGCTCCGCTGCCATGCTCGCTCCCGTGAGCACCTCGACCCGTCCCGTCAGCGCGCCGTCCGGCGTGCTCCCGGGCGCGGTCGTGTGCGTCTGTTGTCAGGCCTGAACCCTCTCCCGCACCTCGGTTCAGCCCTCGACCCTGCCGACCCGCCGGATGTCCGGCGTCGCCGTCGGCCCGACGCACCCGGAGCCACCCATGACGCTCACCGCTACCCGTCCCGCCCGCCGTACGCCGTCGGCCCGCGTCCCCGCCCCTCGGGCGGCCACGCCGCGCCCCGCGACCCCCCGGCCTGCCTCGGCGCCCCGCCCGGCGGCACCCGAGCCCGCCACCCCGCGGCGCAACCCCGGCTTCGTGCTCTACGTGGGCGTCGACGCCGCGCCGGGCGAGCAGCCGCAGGCGCAGCTCGTCGAGCTCGCCGAGGCCCTGGGCGAGCTCGCGCGCGACTGGCTGCCGAGCGCCGAGACGTACACGGCGCTCGCCCTCGCCGAGCCCACGACCGCGACGACGTCGCCCGTCCAGGACATCGCCGCGTTCCGCGAGCGGCTCGCGACCCTCTCGCCCGTGCCGCGCGTCGTCATCGACCCGGCCGGGCGCACGGTCACCGTCGAGGGCCGCTCGGCGCGCCTGACGTTCCGCGAGCTCGAGCTGCTGTCGTACCTCGCGCGCACGGCGCACCGCGTCGTGACGCGCGCCGAGCTGCTGGAGACCGTGTGGGCCGACCACGAGGTCGCGAGCGGCAGCCGCACCATCGACGTCCACGTGCGACGCCTGCGCGAGAAGCTCGGGCTGGAGCACGTCATCACCACGGTCCGCGGGCTGGGCTACCGGTTCGACCCGCAGACCCCCGTCGTCCTCGGCGGCACGGGGGACGCCGCCTGAGGACCGCGCTGCCGGGCCGCGGTCGACGTGGGGGTACGTGGGGGACCACGCGCCCGGCAGCGCAACCCCTCCTGTGACGACCCTCGCACGCCGCCCGCTCGCCGGGCGCGGACGCCCCCGCGGCGATACGTTCGGCCCATGCGCACAGTCATCGCGGGAGGTCACGGCCAGGTGGGCCGTCGCCTGGCCCGGACGCTGGTGGAGCGCGGGGACGACGTCGTCGCCTTCGTGCGGTCCGCCGCGCAGATCACGGATCTCACGGAGCTCGGCGCGCACGTCGCGCTCGTCGACCTCGAGAAGGACGACGCCGTCGCGGTGTCCTTCGAGCTCGAGGGCGCGGACGCCGTCGTGTTCGCCGCGGGCGCCGGACCCGGCAGCGGCGCGCCGCGCAAGGACGCGGTCGACCGCGCGGGCGCGGCCCTCCTGGCCGACGCCGCCGAGCGCGCCGGGGTGGGCCGCTACGTCCTCGTGTCGTCGCGCGGCGTCGAGGCGGCCCGCGCCGACGAGCGCCCCGACGGCGTCGACGACGTCTTCTGGGCCTACCTGCGTGCGAAGGCCGCCGCGGAGGACGACCTGCGCGCGCGGACCGATCTGCAGTGGACGATCGTCCGGCCCGGCCGCCTCACCGACGAACCGGGCGTGGGCCTCGTGGCGCTCGCCCCCGTGGGCGACGGCGACAAGCCCCGCGGCAAGCGGCGCAAGCCCGGCGCCGCGGTGGGCGAGCGGTCCGACGTGACGCGCGACGACGTCGCGCTCGTGCTCGCGGCGGTGCTCCACGAGCCCCGCTCGGCCGGTCTCGTGCTCGACCTCGTGGGCGGCGACCGCCCCGTCGAGGACGCGCTCGCCGACGTCCTGCCCTGACCGCCGGGCCCGACGACCGCCGTCGGGCGCGTCAGGCCCCGCAGCGCGACCCGCGCTGCCAGATCAGCCCGAGCGGGTCACGGTCCGGCCGCACGAGGATGTTCGCGATCCGCGCCGTGTAGTTCCACCCGTCGTAGGACACCTGGTCCTCGTAGCCGTACCACTCGCCGGACTTCCATGCGGCGTAGCACGGGGGCGTCGCGCTGAACGGGTCGACCGCGAGCTGCTCCGACCAGGACCCGGCATGGAGGACGTACTTCGCGCCCGTCCCGGGGGCCTCGCCCAGCTCGACCGTGCGTCGCTCGCCCGCCGCGAGGTCCCACTGCCCCTTCGCCTGACCTGTGACCCGGAAGGTCAGCGGGACGTTGGAGCCCGCGTTGTCGAGCACCACGGACACCGTGCGGAACGACGCGCCGCGCTGGGCGTCGTAGTACGGGTCACCGAGGACGAGGCTCGCGTCGGGAGCCGCGACCGCGCAGTCGAGCGCGTCGAACCGGGCCGTCACCGTCTCGGCGAACGGGGTGCCGAGGACCGTGCGCGACAGCTCGAACGTGACCGCACCGGGCCGCACCGCGAGCGCGCCCGCCGGCAGGTCGACGCTCGCGCTCGCACCGGGCGCGACCTCACCGAGGTCGCGCGTGCCGAACGGGGTGCGTACGACGACGCGGGTCGGCTCGTCGGCGTCGTTGCGCAGACCGGTCGTGAGGACCACCCCGCCGGCACCGGGCGCGCACTGCGTCGTCGCCGTGAGCGTCGCCGCCCAGTCGGGCACGTACGCCGCGCCCCGGTAGGTGGCCGCGAGGGTGGAGTCCTGGAACCCCTTCCCGAGCACCCAGCGGTACTGGCGGAAGGTCACCTTCCCGGCCTTGACGTCGAGCGCCCCCGTGTCGATCGTGAACGTCGCCGTCTCCCCCGGCCTGATGCCGCTCACCGGGGCCGAGTCACCGACCGCGCCGCCGAGCATCCGGGCGTCGAGCGTCTCCGCCGTGTCGTTCGTCAGGGTGCCGACGAGCCGGATCGAGCCGTCCTGCCAGCGCGCCTCGACCGTCGCCGTGCGCGCCCAGGACGGCGCGTAGGTCGTCGCGGCGTACGACGCGCTCACCGTGCTCCCCGCCAGGCCGGGGGCGTGCGCCCGTTCGACCGCGAACGTGACGGTCCCGGCCGGGACGTCGCGCAGGCGGGTGTCGACCGCGAGCGTCGCGGTCGCGCCCGGGGCGACCTCCACGGGCGCGGCGCCGCCGTAGGGCGTCGTCATCGCGACCCGCAGCGTCGTCGCACCGTAGGGGTTGTGGAAGGTCCCGCGCACGACCGCCGAGCCCGCGCCCGCGCCGTCCGGCACGACCCACGTGGCGGTCGCCGCCGCGGCGCCGTCCGCGGCGGACCAGTCGAAGCAGTCGACACCCGGGACCTCGTGGCTCGCGAGGGCCGCGCCGTCGGCGAGCACGTCCAGCGTCAGCGACGCCTCCCCCACGCCGCCCGGCACGTCGACCACCACGTCCCGGCCGCCGTCGACCGTGCGCGTCAGGTCGTCGCGACCGGCGACGGCGAACACGACCGGGACGGTCGAGCGCGTGTTGTCGTAGCGCAGCGCGACCGGGGCGGACGACCGCTCGGTCGCCGGGTCGAGCACGCACGCCCCGACGGTCGGCGCGCCCACCGCGGGCGCGTGCCGCACGGCGTCGTAGGTGGCGGTCACGACGTGCGACCGGCCCGAGCCGTCGAGCCGCGAGACCCGGAAAGCGACCTCTCCCGCGGCGACCTGCCGCGAACCGGCGTCGAGGGTCAGCACGGCCTCCGTGCCGGGCGCGACGTCGACCGCGCGCGTCGTGCCGAGGTCGCCGCCGTCCAGGACCACGCGCAGCGTCGCCGCCGCGTGGTCGTTGCGGAAGGTCCCGCTCACCACCACGGAGCCGCCGCCCTCGGTGGGCGCCCACTCCGCCGTCGCCGAGCCCTCGACGTCCCACGTGAAGCAGTCGACGCCGTCGACCGTGTGCTGCGCGACGGTCTCGCCGTCCGCGACGACCGTGAACGTCGCGCCCCGCGCGCCGACGCCGCCGGGCACGACGACGTCGCGCACCTCGCCGCCCGCGAGCGTCGCGGTGAGGTCGTCACGACCGACGACGGAGAACGTCACCGGCACGGTCGACGCCCCGTTGTCCAGGTGCAGCGTCACCGGCGCGGACGACGTGTCCGTCGCCGGGTCGAACACGCACTCGCCGACCGTGGGCTCGCGCGACGCCGACGGCGCGTGGCGCGCGGCGTCGAACGACGCACGCACCTGGTGCGGCTCCGCGCCCGGGGCGCCGACGCGCGCGGCACGGAACGTCGCGGACCCCGCCGCGACGTCCCGCGAACCCGTGTCGACGGCGAACGACGCCTGCGCACCCGGGGCGACCTCGACGGTCTCCGCAGCACCGTGCCGGCCTGCGGACAGGGCCACGCTCATCGCCGTCACGGCGTGGTCGTTGCGGAACGTGCCCTCGACGACGAACGACCCGGTCTCCGGGGACCAGCGCGTCGTCGCGGAGCCCTCGACGTCCCAGGCGAAGCAGTCCACGCCGTCGACCACGCGCGAGACGAGCGGGTCGCCGTCCGCTCGCACCGCGTACGTCGCGGACTCGGCGCTCGCCTCGGGGAGCTCGACCTCGGCGCGGGCGTGCGCCGGGACGGTCTGCGCGAGACCCGGGTGCCCGTCGACCGCGAACGCGACCGGGAGGGTCGAGGCCGAGTTGTCGTAGGTCAGCGTCGCACCCGCGGACGACGTGTCCGTCGCCGGGTCGAACACGCACTGCGCGACGGCCGCCTCCGGGACGACCGGCGCGATCGTCTGGCCGTCGAGCGCGAGCGCGACGTCGCTCGACGGCCGTGAGACGACCGCCTCGCCGCCCGACCCGACGAGCAGCCGCTCCTGCGAGAGCACGAGCATGCTCGCGGGCACCGCGGACGCGTTGACGTCGACCACGAGCGAGGCGCTCTCGCCCACGCTCGTGCGCCCGGGGAGGTCGGCCGCGTGCCACGCGGGCGTGTCCGGCGCGGCGAGGCCGACCGTGACGGGCGCACCCGTCCCGTTCGCGACGTCGGCGGTGTACTGCACCGTGCCGTCCGCGTTCTCCGCGCGGACCTGGACGTCGTCGGCCCCGAGCCACGCGAGCGGCACCGCCGCGCTGAGCGTGCGGCTCGCGGTCGCCGCCTGGTCGTCGGCCCCGGCCCGCACCTCGACGGGGACGGCCGCGGGGAGCACGCGGAGCGCGCCGTCGTCGCGCTGCTGGACCTCGGGCACGAACGAGCCGTCCGCGCGGAGCTGCACGGCCAGGTCGACCGCCGGCCCGGCGGACGCGCCGCGCGCCGGCGCGGGCAGCACGGTGTCGCTCGCGCACTCGAGCGCGGCGCCCCGGGCCGGGGTGGTGCAGGTCCAGTCGTCGTCGACAGGGTGGAGGGACAGCCCTTCCGGGAGGGCGGGCACGGTGAAGCGCACGCCGCTGGCGTCGCGGTCGCCGGTGTTGGCGGCCGTGAACGTGAGCGTCGCGGTCCCGGGGTTCGCCGCGAGCGTCACGCGCTCGTCGTCGAGCCGGACCTCCGCGCCGACGTACTTCAGCGGCGGGGGCGTGAGGTTGCGCTCCACCGTCCGCAGCCCCTCCGCCTTCACGCGCGCGGGGAACTCGTAGACGCCGCCGCCGCGGGCCGTGACCGTGACGACGAGGTCGCGCGCCTCACCCGGCGCGAGCACGCCCACCGCGCACGCGAGCGTGCCGCCCGCCGCGGCGGGACCGCACGGGAGCGCGGCCGTGCGCAGCACGGGGGCGACCGACGCGCCTCGCGCGACGACCGTCGACGTGACGGCCTCCACGCCGGCCGGCAGGTCGACCTCGACCGTGACGTTCTGCGCCGCCCTCCCGCCCGAGTTCGACACCGTCAGGCGCACGTCGGCGGGCTGCCGCGGGACCAGCTCGACGCCGGACCCGAGCGCGACGTCGAGCGCCGCGGGCGGCGGCTCCGGGGTCACCGGGTCGACGGGCGTCGGCTCGCCGGTCCCCGGGTCGGTGGGGCCGACGGGGGCCGGGTCGACGGGTGCGGGATCGACGGGGGCGGAGCCGACCGGGCTCGTGCCGCCGGGTGCCGCTCCGCCGGCGGGCGGGGTCGCCCCCGCGTCGGGGGTGGTCGGGTCCGTCGGCGCCGGCGGGATGTTGGTGGGCGACGTCGGGTCCGTCGTGGGGTCGGGCGTCGGGGCGGTCGTCCCCGCGCTCGGCGAGGGCGACGGAGACGGCGACGAGCCGGACGGCGACGGGGACGACTGCGACGACGGCGACGGCGTCGGCTCGGGGGTGAAGGCCCCCAGCGCGCCCGCGACGCCCAGCCCTGCGACGGCGAGGACGCCCACGGTGACCGCCGCCGCGGCGATCGGCGCGGACGCGACCAGCGCGAGCAGTCCCCCGGCCCCGGCCGCGGCCAGCGCGCCACCGCCCGCGGCAGCACCGCCGACGGCCGCCGCGCCGCCCACCGCCGCGGCCCCGGCACCTGCACCTGCACCGGCACCGGCACCGGCGGCGCCTCCGGCGACACCGCCCGCGGCGCCGACGGCTCCCGCCGCCGCGCCGGCGCCACCGATCACCCCGGTGCCGGCGGCACCCGCGCCGCCGCCGCCGACGCCCGCACCGGCTCCGGTGGCCGCACCGGACCCGCCCGCCGCACCCGAACCACCCGCCGCACCCGAACCGCCGGCCGCGCCGGACCCGCCGGCGCCCGACCCGCCCGCGCTGCCCGACCCACCGGCGCCGGAGCCACCGGCACCCGCGCCGCTCGTCGACGCGGTGCCGGACGCACCCCGGAGCGCGGCTGCGACGCCGCCGGCGACGGCTGCGCCACCCGTGGTGGGCAGCGCCGTGCCGACGAGACCGAGCGCGCCCACGCCGAGCACGAGCGGGGCGATGACGGCCCGCATGCCGTGGGAGACGTCGCCCAGCTCGAGCACGAGCCCCCGGCAGTCGTCGCAGCCCTCGAGGTGCGACTCGACGCGCGCCGTCTCGCGCTTCGCGAGGCCGCCACGCACGTACGAGCCGAGGAGCGCGTTGACCGTGCGGCACTCCTCGGCGGGCACGGACGTCAGGTGCTGCTGGAGGTACGCCTGGCGCAGCCCCTCGCGGGCGCGGTACGCGAGCGCGGAGACGCCGTTCGCGGTGAGACCGAGGAGCGGGGCGATCTCGGCCGGGGTCAGGCTCTCGACCTCGGTGTACCAGAGCACGGCACGCCACCGCTCCGGCAGGTCCTGGTAGGCGCGCGTGACCGTCGAGCGCTCGAAGCCCTCGAGCGTCGGGTCCTCCGTCGAGGCCATGGGGCCGAACGCGGACTCGAACGTGCGCTCGTCGTCGGTCGGGTGCGTGCGACGGGCGCCGCTCACGAGGTCGTACGACAGCCGGCGGACGACGGTGAAGAGGTAGGCGCGGAAGGTGACGTCCGGGCCCCCGCCGCTCTGCAGCACGGAGAGCGTGCGGGCGAACGCGTCCGACACCACGTCGTCGGCGTCGGCGCTCGAGCGGACGTACTGGCGCGCGACCGTGCGCGCGGCACCGGCGTGCCGCTCGTAGAGCACCCCGTAGGCGCTCGTGTCCCCCGCACGTACGGCGGTGATGAGCTCGGCGTCGCTGAACGCCTCGCTCTCCACCCGTTCCTGTGCCTGCGTCATCGTCACCCGCCCCGGAGACCGCCCCGAACCGAGGCTACGGTGGCCATAGTAGACGCCTGTCCATCTCACGGGCAGAGGGATCCCGCCACCGGAACGAAGAGGGCCGCACTTCTGCCGGTTCGCCCCTTTTCACCCGGGACGCGAGGTCCTGGAAACTTCCCGCGGTTCTCGCGTCATGGATCCCGCGCCCGCACGTCTCATCTACATGGACCACCTCCCGGGGTACGCCGTGCCCGCGACCGACGCCGTGCGCGAGCGGTGGCGGCGTGCGAGCGCCGACAGCGTCTGGCTACGGCCGGGCGACTGGTACCACCCTGCCGTCGACGCGCTCGTCGAGGCGTTGTGCGAGGAGCGGGACACGACGCCCGCCGCCGAGCGGCTCGGCCGCGTCCGCGCGGAGGCCGGGGTCGGGATCGGCGAGGCCATCGACGACGTCGTCTGCCTGTACCGCGCGCACGACCGCGAGCCGGTCGTCGACCTCGTCCGCGGCGTCGCGGTCGGCTGGTCCGAGGGATACGAGGCCAACCCCGTGGCGCCCGAGGTCCTGGACCCGGAGTCCGGTCTCGCCACGACCCAGTACCTGGTGCACCGGCTCCGCGAGACGTACGGTGCGGCCGAGCGCGCGGGCCTCGACGCGACCCGGACCCACGGGCTGCTCGTCGTCGACGTCGCGCTCGACGACCTCACGGGGTGGCAACGGTTCGCACGGTCGGCCGCGATGGGCCGCGCGCTCACCCACACGTTCGGCGAGGGCCACCCCATGGCGTCGATCGGCAACGGGCTCTTCGTCGTGCTCGGCGAGCGGGACGCGGACGACGACGTCCTGCGCACCGTGCTCCGCCACAACATCGAGCGCACCGGCCTCGCGCTGGGGGTCACGGCCATCCTGCGCCGGCCGCCGCGCGTCTGGCTCGAACCGCTCCCCCGCACGCACACGGCCGCCGTCCAGCTCCTCGACACGCTCCAGCGCTGACACGACGACGCCCCGTCCCACGCGGGCGAGCACGTGGTCCGGGGCGTCCGGGGGCGTCTGCGGCCGGCAGGTGACCGACCGCCTGCGAGCAAGGCGGCGACCGCGTGTCAGCGCGGCGTGAAGGTGAGGCAGTCGGCCCGGTCCTCGCCGGACGCGCCCGCCCCGACGCGGATCGACGGCGCGGAGCACTCGAGCGAGGCGTTGTGGACGCACTCCGTGCGCTGGCAGGCCCCGACGTGCGCGAGCACCTTCTCCAGCCCGCCCTTGGTGCCCAGCGGGATGAAGGTCGCGCACTCGGCGTCGCCCGTGTGACCGGCGATGGTCACGGCGCCCGCGTGGCACCCGTGGTCGTGGTTGTAGCCGCAGCCGTCGATGGAACACTCGACGACCTGGGGCATCTCCGTGAGGCTGCTCATCGCGATCTCCTGTCTCCGAGGACCCCTCGTGGGTCGGTCTCCGCGTTCCACGATATTCCGGGAATTCCTCGGTGTATAGCAAGGAAGGCCTTGCTCAGAAATACAGGAATGCGCAGCAATTAGGGCACGGCATTCTTGCGGAAATGCCGCGCCGCCGCAGGTCAGTTGTCCGCGCCGTCGTACCGCGGGCGCCAGATGACGAGCGCCCGCGCCTCGCCGTGCTCGACGAGCGTCTCGCGCAGCGCCTCCTCGACCCCACGCCGCACGCTGCGCCCGCGGGGCACCACGACGACGTCGCCGCTCGCCGCGGCGGCGAACACGCGGCCGCCCGGCTCGACGCGCGCCGAGAGCGCCTCGATACGCCGCTCGAGCCGCTCGACCTGGGACTCGAGGGCCAAGATCCGCTGGATGCCGGCGAGGTTGATGCCCTCGTCGTGGCTGAGGCGCTGCACCTCGAGCAGCTTCGCGACGTCGCGCAGCGAGTACCGCCGCCCCCGGCCCGCGGTGCGGCGCGGCACCACGAGGCCGAGGCGGTCGTACTGGCGCAGCGTCTGCGGGTGCATGCCCGCGAGCGCGGCGGCCTGCGAGATGACGAGGACGGGCGCGTCCTGGTCGACGTCGCTCGCGGGAGCGCGTCCGACGCCGCCCGAGTCCCCACCGATCGAGAGATTATGAGTTTCCTGCTGGGGCATCACGCTCGCCCCCTCACTCCGCGGCCTGGCGGACCAGGTCGGCGCGCACGTCCTGGCCGTCGGTCGCGGCGGCGAACGTCTCGACCGCCTCGCGCGCGGCCTTCGAGAGCTTCTGCGGCACCGCGACCTGGACCGTGACGAGCAGGTCGCCGGTCGACCTCGCGGTCTTCACACCCCGGCCCCGGACGCGCAGCGTGCGCCCCGACGGCGTACCGGCCGGGACCTTCACCTTGACGGTCGAGCCGTCGAGCGTCGGCACGGCGATCGTCGCGCCGAGCGCGGCCTCGGGGAACGTCACCGGGACCGTGATCCGCAGGTTGTCGCCGTCGAGCGAGAACACCGGGTGCGGGGTGACGTGCACGGTGACGACGAGGTCGCCGTCGGGCCCCCCCGCCGTGCCCGGGCGGCCCTTGCCACGCAGGCGGATCTTCTGGCCGTCGCGGACGCCCGGCGGGATGCGCGTCGTGACCGTGCGGCCGTCGACGGTGAACGTCACGGTCGAGCCCTCGACCGCCTGCCGGAAGGGCAGGGTCGTGGCCGCCGCGAGGTCCGCGCCGGCGCGGGGCCGGGGGCCGCCGAACTGCTGGCCTGCCCCGCCACCGCCGAACATCGAGCCGAGGATGTCCTCGAAACCGCCCGCGCCCTGGCCGCCGGTCGAGTAGCGGACCCGGGTGCCGCCCGGGCCCCCGCCGCCGAACATGCCGCCGAAGACGTCCTCGAAGCCCGCTCCCCCGGCGCCGCCGGGGCCCGCGGAGAAGCGCGCGCCCCCGCCCGCCATCGCCCGGATCGCGTCGTACTGCTCGCGCTCCTTGGGGTCCGACAGCACGGCGTACGCCTCGCCGATCTCCTTGAACTTCGCCTCGGCGCTCGCGTCACCCTGGTTCTGGTCGGGGTGGTACTTGCGGGCGAGCTTGCGGTAGGCCTTCTTGATCGCGGCGTCGTCGGCGTCCTTGGGGACGCCGAGCGCGGCGTAGAAGTCCTTCTCCATCCAGTCCTGTCCGGTCACGGCGCCTCCCTCCTGTCGGTGGTCGTGGTCCTGGTCCTTCGTTCCATGGCTGCTGCCGGTGGGTCTGCTGCTGGTGATCCTCGCGTGCCCGACGGCGGAGCGCACCTCCGCGCGGGAGGTGCGCCCGCGCCGTCGGGCACGAGGGAGGGGTGGCTACTGCGGGCCGACGACCGAGACGCGCGCGGCGCGCACGACCCGCTCCCCGATCCGGTAGCCGGTCTCGATGACGAGGTTCACCGTGGTGGCGGTGGCCTCGGGGTCGGGCTGGTGCATGAGCGCCTCGTGGACGGTGGGGTCGAACTCGTCCCCCACCGCGCCGTAGCGCTCGATCCCGAACTTCTCGAGCGACGCGTCGAGCTTGTCGGCGATGGCCGCGAACGGCCCCGTCAGCTCGCCGTGCTGCCGCGCGCGGTCGATGTCGTCGAGGACCGGGAGGAGCGCGGTGAGCACGTCCTCGATCCCCTTCGTGCGCGCGGCCTCCTGGTCGCGCAGCGACCGGTTGCGGTAGTTCGTGAAGCTGGCCCGCTCACGCTGGAGCGCGTCGAGGTGCTCGGCGGCCTCGGCCTTCGCGGCGAGGACCGCGGCGTCGACCCCGGCCTCGTCGGACGGCTCGAAGTCGAGGCCCGCGAGCGGGTCCGTCTCCGCGTCGTCGCCCGCGGAGCCGCCGGCCTCGCCCTCGGGGCGGGGCCGACCGCTCTCCGGGTCGACCTTGCGCTTGTCCGTGAACTGGAAGGGCTTGTCGTCGGAGCCCTGGCCGGGCTCCCGCCCGGCCTGCTCCTCGGGGCCCTGCGGGTCGGTCGGTCCGTCGGCCGTCACTTGCGCTCGTCCTCCTCGTCCACGATCTCGGCGTCGACCACGTCCTCGTCCGGGGCGGACGTCGCGCCCGCCGCGGCGGTGGCGTCGTCCTGCGCGGCACCGGGGTTGCCGGCGGCCTGCTCCTGCTCGGCCGAGGCGTAGAGCGCCTGGCCGATCTTCTGCGAGGACGAGACGAGCTTCTCGTGCGCGGTCTTCACGGCGTCGGCGTCCTCGCCCTCGAGCGCGGACTTCACCGACGCGATGTCGGCCTCGACCTCGGTGACGACGTCGGCGGGGAGCTTCTCCTTGTTCTCGGAGACGAGCTTCTCGGTCGAGTAGACGAACGCCTCGGCCTGGTTGCGGGTCTCCGCGTCCTCGCGACGCTTCTTGTCCTCGGCCGCGTGCTCCTCGGCCTCCTTGACCATGCGGTCGATGTCCTCCTTGGGCAGCGCCGAGCCACCCGTGATGGTCATCTTCTGCTCCTTGCCGGTGCCGCGGTCCTTCGCGCCGACGTGGACGATGCCGTTCGCGTCGATGTCGAAGGTGACCTCGATCTGCGGCACGCCGCGCGGGGCCGGCGCGATGCCGGTCAGCTCGAACGTGCCGAGCGGCTTGTTGTCGCGCGCGAACTCGCGCTCGCCCTGGAACACCTGGATGAGCACCGACGGCTGGTTGTCCTCGGCCGTCGAGAAGATCTCGCTGCGCTTGGTCGGGATGGCCGTGTTGCGCTCGATGAGCTTGGTCATCACGCCGCCCTTGGTCTCGATGCCGAGGGACAGGGGGGTGACGTCGATGAGCAGGACGTCCTTGCGGTCACCGGAGATGACGCCGGCCTGCAGGGCCGCGCCGACGGCGACGACCTCGTCCGGGTTGACGCCCTTGTTCGGCTCCTTGCCGCCCGTGAGCTCCTTGACGACGTCGGTCACGGCCGGCATGCGGGTGGAGCCACCCACGAGCACGACGTGGTCGATGTCGGAGACGGAGACGCCCGCGTCGGAGATGACCTTGTGGAACGGGGCCTTCGTCCGGTCGAGGAGGTCCTGCGTCATCTGCTGGAACTGGGCGCGCGTGAGCTTCTCGTCCAGGTGGATGGGGCCGTTCTCGCTCATCGAGAGGTACTGCATCGAGATGGTGGTGCTCGTCGCGGACGAGAGCTCCTTCTTCGCCTGCTCGGCGGCCTCGCGCAGACGCTGGAGCGCGATCTTGTCCTTCGACAGGTCGACGCCCGAGCTGTTCTTCACCTGCTTGATGAGGTGCTCGACGATGCGGTTGTCCCAGTCGTCGCCACCCAGGCGGTTGTCGCCCGAGGTCGCGCGGACCTGGATCGTGGAGAAGTCGTCCTCGTCCTTGCCGACCTCGAGGAGCGAGACGTCGAACGTGCCGCCGCCCAGGTCGAAGACGAGGATGAGCTCGTCCTCCTTGCCCTTCTCCAGGCCGTAGGCGAGCGCGGCCGCGGTGGGCTCGTTGACGATGCGGGTCACGTTGAGGCCCGCGATCTGCCCGGCGTCCTTGGTCGCCTGGCGCTCGGCGTCGTTGAAGTACGCCGGGACGGTGACGACCGCGTCGGTGACGGGCTCGCCCAGGTACTCCTCGGCGTCGCGCTTGAGCTTGCCCAGGATGCGCGCGGAGATCTCCTGCGCGGTGTACTTCTTGTCGTCGATCTCCACCGACCAGTCGGTGCCCATGTGGCGCTTCACCGAGCTGATGGTGCGGTCGACGTTCGTGACCGCCTGGCGCTTGGCGACCTCGCCGACGAGGACCTCGCCGGTCTTGGAGAAGGCGACCACCGACGGCGTCGTGCGCGACCCCTCGGCGTTCGCGATGACCGTGGGCTCTCCGCCCTCGAGGACGGCGACCACCGAGTTGGTGGTGCCGAGGTCGATCCCGACTGCTCGTGCCATGTGTGTGCCTCCGTCGTTCTGGGTGCCCGACGGCGCTGCTGCGCCTCGGCACACCGGGTTGAGTCTGCTTCACTCAAGGTAGATCCGTGGTCGGTGCTCGCGCAACCTCACCCGGCTCAACTTGAGTCCATCAGGCTCAACCTTCACGCGACCCGCACTATTCCCCGCTCGCGGCCGCCCGGGACCGCGCCTGCTGGCGCACCCGCTGCTGCGCGTAGCCCTCCTGCCAGTCGGCGGCGAGAGCCATGTCGCGGCGGCGGACCTCGTCGACCGCCAGCTCGACGGGGAAGCCCCAGGTGTCGGCGAGCACGAACAGGTGGTCGCCCGTGACGGTCGTGCCCCGGAGCCTCTCGAGCTCTCGGAGGCCCCGGTGCACCGTGCGCCGGAAGCGCGACTCCTCGTCCCGGAGCACGCCGCTCAGCTCCTCGCGCTGCTCGACCAGGCCCGGGTAGGCGTCGCGGTACGACTCGGCCACGACGGCGACGAGGTCGTCGACGAACCGGTCCTCCAGGCCGAGCCCGAGCGCGCGCACCACGGCCCGACGCACGAGCCGCCGCAGCACGTACCCGTGGGCCTTGTTGCTCGGCCGCACGCCGTCCGCGGCGAGGAACGTCGCGGCGCGCACGTGGTCCGCGATCACGCGGAACGGGCGCGGGTCGTCCTCGTACGTGCGACCGCTCAGGTCCTCGAGCCGGTCGATCAGGGGGCGCAACAGGCTCACGTCGAACACGTCGGGGGTCGCCGTCGCGGCGGCGGCGATGCGCTCGAGCCCGCCCCCGAAGTCGATGCTCGGCTCGTCGAGGAGGACGAAGCCCTCGCTCGTGCGGCGGTAGCGCATGAACACCTGGTTCCCGATCTCGACGAACCGTCCCCCCTCGCTCGCCGGGTGCGGCTCGCCGGAGGACGGGTCGTGGAGCTCCGGGCCCAGGTCGTAGAAGACCTCCGAGTCCGGCCCGCACGGGTCGCCCACGGGCGTGCCCTCCAGGCCGCCGCCCCGGCTCCACCAGTTCTCCTCGGCGTCGTAGAGGAAGACCCGGCCGCCGCGCATGCCGTCGCGGTCGCCGTCCGCGCGGGACCCGACGTCCACGACCGCCGCCTCGATGCCGTGCTCGGCGAACACCGTCACCCAGGCCTGGGCCGCCGCCTCGTCCCGAGGGATCCCGTGCTCGGACGACCCGCGGAAGCACGTGACGTAGAGGCGCGGGAGGTCGACGCCGACGAGCGCGAGGAAGTCGGCGAACCACCGGACCTGCCGCTCGACGTCGGCCGACCCCAGGCTCCAGTTGCCCAGCATCTCGAAGAACGTCGTGTGCCGTCGGTCGCCGACCTCGTCGATGTCCTGCGACCGCAGGCACGGCTGCGAGTCGACCAGGAGCCGCCCGGCGGCGTGCGGTCGCACGCCGAGCAGGTAGGGCATCAGCGGCTGCATGCCCGCGCCCGTGAACAGGGTCGTCGGGTCCTCCCGCAGCACCAGGGGCGCTCGCTCGATCACGGCGTGCCCCCGGGAGGCGAAGAAGTCGAGGTAGGCCGAGCGGATCTCCTGGGCGTCCATCCGTCGACCCTAGGGACGCGGACCACCGACTTCCAGGGCAATCCCCCGGGACCCGGCGAGGACGACCGCGCCCCGCCGCGGTGGGGCGCACCGGGGCGGGGCGGGCAGGGTGGCGCGGCGGGCGGGACACACCGGGACGAGGTGGCTCGACGGGAGCCGCGCCGCTCCTCGCTCAGATCAGCTCGACACCGTCGGCCTGCGGCCCGCGGTCGCTCTGCCGGATCTTGAACCGGACCCGGTCGCCCTCCTCGAGCTCCTCCCCGCCGCGCACGACGGACACGTGCACGAACAGGTCCTCGCCGCCGGCGTCGGGCGTGATGAAGCCGAAGCCGCGGTCGGCGTCGTACCGCGCGACCGTGCCCTCGCCGCCGCGCACGCGTCCGCCGGACGCCGGACGACCGCGGTCCGAGCCCGGACGGCCGCGGTCCGAGCCCGGTCGGCCGCGGTCCGGCCCCGGGCGCCCGGAGCCGCCCACCAGCTGCACGTTCCGGGCGTTCGGCCCCTTGTCGCCCTCGACGACGTCGTACGTCACGCGCGCGCCCTCGGCGAGCTCGGTGAGCCCGCGGCCCAGGGCGCTGACGTGCACGAACACGTCGTCGCCGCCGCCGTCGGGAGCGACGAAGCCGAAGCCCTTGACGTCGTCGTACCAGGACACGGTGCCGTCGGCGCCGTCCGCCGCGGGCTGCGCGGCCTGCGCGCCGAGCGGCAGCAGGTGGTCCGCCTGCGGGCCCTTCTCGCCCTCGACGACGAGGAACGCCACGCGCTGCCCCTCCGTGACGACGCCGCCCCCGACGATCGCCGAGCTGTGCAGGAAGATCTCGTCGCTGCGCCCGTCGGGCGTGACGAAGCCGTAGCCCTTGGCCGGCTCGTACCAGACGACGGTGCCGAGCACGCCCAGGGACGCGTCGGCGGCGCGGTCGCCCGTCACGCGGACGCGCCGCGCCTGCGGGCCGCGGTCGCCGGTGCCCATCTCGAACTCGACGACCTGCCCCTCGCGGAGCTGCTTCGGGCCGTCGTCACCGACGATCTCGGACGCGTGCACGAACAGGTCCTCGGCCTCGTTCCCGAGGTCGATGAAGCCGAACCCTCGGTCGGCGTCGAACCATCGGACTGTTCCCTGGGGCACCTAGGACTCCTTGCATCGACAGACAGTGCTGCTCCTAGTGTCCCCGACGACGCCGCGCCCCGGCGCCGCGGGACCGCTCGGCAGGCCTCAGCGGCCGGTGCCCGGCGCGCCGGCGCCCGGCTCCGTGCCCGGGTCGTCGACGTCGTCGCCGCTCCAGCTCCGCTCGTCGCCCGGGTCGACGTCGGTGGGGACGGCGGGGTCCTTCGGCAGCGAGTCGTTGGCGAGCGCGGGGAACGCGCCCGCGGTGCCGATGTCCGGCTCGCCCCGGGCCGGTTCCTGCTCGTCCCGCCGGTCCTGCTCGTCGCCGGTGCCCCGGCGGTCCTGCGGCTGCGACGCGGTCATGAGCGGGCCCTCCTGGTCTCCGTCCCGGCCGCCTGGTCGACCGGGCGCACTCCCTCGACCGTACGTCGCCCCGCCGGGCTCACCACCCGGACCGCGGGCTACGGCGCCGCGGCGGGGACGGCGGGCTTCCCCTCGTCCGCCGGGTCGCCCGTCTCGTCGTCCGTCGAGCCGACTCCCGGGTCGTCCGTCGAGCCCGCCCCCGGGTCGGGCACGGTCGGGCTGTCCGGCCCGGCCGCATCCTGCTCGACGGCCGGGTCCTGCTCCACCGCCGGGTCCTGCCCGAGGGCCGGGTCCGCGTCCGGCGCGGCAGGCGCGGCGTCCGCCGCCGCACGACGGCCGCGCACCACGAGCACGACCGCGCCGGCGAGCGCCGCGACGACGAGCAGCACCGCGCCGATCCCCACCCACGGCGCGACGGCGGCGCGCGACGACGCGTCGTCGGCCGCGGCGGCGGCGTCGTCGAGGCGCCCGGCGTCGAGCGCCGCGCGCGCGTCCGCGGTCGAGCCGCCGACGTCCAGCAGGAGGCGGCCGAGGTCGGCGAACGGGCCGCCGCCGGTGCTCGCGGCGACGGCGTCGCCGACCGTCCCGACGACCTCGACGGTGCGCGGCAGCACGGTCGCGAGGGCCGCGTACTCCTCGGCGCTGCGGGCGCCCTCGTACTGCGCGCGGACGGCGGCCGGGTCGGGCAGGCCCGCGTCGTCGGCGGCCTGCTGGACCTGGCCGGCGGTCGCGGCGGCGTCGGGCCCGATCGCCTCCCGCGCCGCGTCGGCGTCCGCGAACGCCCAGTCCGTCATCGCGGTGCGCAGCCCCGCGGGCGGGAGCCACGCGCCGTCGGCCGCGTCGAGGGCGACGTAGGCCTCGCGGGCCGGGCCCCGCGCGTCGAGCAGGGCGGTCTCCTCGGCGTCGGCGACCCAGGTGCGGTACGCCGCCTGGGCGTCGGGGACCTCGCCGCGCACCTCGACGAGGTCGAGGAAGCGACGACCGTCGGTGAGGCCGGGGCGCCCGGGCTCGCCGGGGGCGTCGTACGCGCTCTCCCCCGCGTACGCGGCGGCGACGAGCGTCCCGAGCGCCTCGTCGTCGAGCCCGCCGACGAGCGCGGACACGGCCGTCCACGCCGCGGCGTACGCGTACTCCTCGGTGGCGTCGGCGCCGTCCTGCACGTCGACGTCCGCCCAGGCGACGAGCGGGAGCGCGTCCGCCGCGTCGCGCGCGGGAGCCGGGAACGTCTCGGTCGGGCCGCCGGTCTGCGCGGCGACGCGCTCCCCCACGACCTCGGCCAGACCCTCGGACACCCACCGGTCCACGAACCGGTCCCCGGCGAGCCACGCGTGCGAGAGCTCGTGGAAGAGCAGCCCGGCGTCGAGGTCCTCGGGGATGACGATCTCGCCGGAGCCGCGGTCGAACCACGCGTACCCCAGCACCTCGGGCGACACGTCCTCGCGGATGCGCTCGAGGTTCCCCGGCCAGGGCATCCCGACCACACGCTCGAGCGTGGGCAGCCCGGCGGCGACCTGCTCCGCGACGAAGGCGCTCCACTCGGCGTCGCCCGGGAAGCTCTCGAGCACGAGCTCCGTCCCCGCCGCGTCGACCGTCGTCGTGTCCACCTGCGCCGGGTCCCGGAGGGAGACGAACGACCACGTGCCGAGGTCGTCGGTGCTCTCCGTCGCGCGGTGCGTCCGCGTCGTGCCCTCGAGGATCGGGGTGAACCCGTCCCACGTGCTGTCGAAGTCCATGGAGGTCGGGGTGACGATCTCGACGGTGACCTGGCCCGGGTCCCCGGGCGCGCCGACGGCGAACGTCGCGTACCCCGGCCCGACGCGCGTGTACCCCTCCGAGCGGATCGGCTCCCCCGGGATCGTGTAGGCCCACTCCACGGTCCGCTCGCGGCCGTAGTTGAGCGGTGAGAACGAGACCCGCGCGGCGCTCGTGGCCGGGTCCTCGGTCGGCTCGAGCGTCACGGGGAGCGTGGCGCCGCCGCTCGTCGCGGTGACGTCCGTCGCGCCCGCCGGCACGGGGATGCCGTACGCGTCCCAGTAGTAGTAGTACTGGCCGCTGTCGGGCTGCTCGTTGCGCAGCGTCGTCGTCACCCGGACCCGGACCGGGCCGGTGCCGTCCACCTCGTAGCGCGTGTGCGACGTCTCGGACAGCCCGTCGGCCGGGTCCGCGCTCGCGACCGCCGGCACCCCCACCACGACCGCGCCCGCGAGCACGCCGACGAGCACGGCGCACGACGCCGTCCGCCCCGCACGCCGCCCGTCGCCGGACCCTCCTGAGACCACCCCTGCACCGCCGTCCTCGCCGAAGCGCACAGCCCGTCGCCCCCCGCTCGTCGGGACCGGTCGACGACGACCGGGACGGGGCACCGGCGGGAACTGTACCGGCTCCCGGGGACGCTCCGGGCCACGCCCCGGGCCGGTGCCGAGGGCCGCCGTCGGACACCTCGTGGACACCTGGTCCTGGCACGCTGTGCAGGTGACCACCGCTCCCGGCCAGCCGTCGCTCGCCCGCCGTCTCGGCACGACGGACGCCGTCGTCGTCGGGCTCGCGTCCATGGTCGGCGCGGGCGTGTTCTCGGCGTTCGCCCCGGCGGCGGCCGCGGCGGGGACGGGCCTGCTCGTCGGGCTCACCCTGGCCGCCGGCGTGGCATACGCGAACGCGACGTCGTCGGCCCAGCTCGCCGCGCAGCACCCGACGTCCGGCGGCACGTACGTGTACGGGCGCGAGCACCTCGGCCCCTGGTGGGGCTACGTCGCGGGGTGGGGCTTCGTCGTCGGGAAGACGGCGAGCTGCGCGGCCATGGCGCTCGTCCTCGCCGCGTACGCCGCGCCGCCCGGGTGGGAGCGTCCCGTGGCCGTCGCGGCGGTCGTCGTGCTCACCGCGGTCGGGTACCGCGGCGTGACGCGCACGGCCCGCCTCGCGCGCGGGATCGTCGCGGTCGCGCTGCTCGCGATCGCGGCCGCGGTCGTCGCGAGCCTCGCGGGGACGACGCCGCGGTGGTCCGCCGTCCTCGACCCCGACGGCGCGCACGGCGGCTGGTACGGCGTCCTCCAGGCCGCCGGGCTGCTGTTCTTCGCGTTCGCCGGGTACGCGCGCGTCGCGACGCTCGGCGAGGAGGTGCGCGACCCGCGCCGCACCATCCCGCGCGCGGTCCTCGCGTCGCTCGGGACGGTCGTCGTGCTCTACGCCGTCGTGGCGGTCACGCTCCTCGCCGTGCTCGGGCCCGCCCGGCTCGCCGCGTCCGCCGCGCCGCTCGCCGACGCCGTCGCCGCCGGGTCGTGGTCGTGGGCGGGACCGGTCGTGAGCGTCGGCGCGGTCGCCGCGAGCGCCGGCGCGCTCCTCGCCCTCCTGGCCGGGGTGAGCCGCACGGGGCTCGCGATGGCCCGTACCGGCGACCTGCCGGGGTGGTTCGCCGCGGTGCACCCCGTGCACCGGGTGCCGCACCGTGCTGAGCTCGCGGTCGGGGCGGTGGTCGTGCTGCTCGTGCTCACGACGGACCTGCGCGGCGCGATCGGGTTCTCGTCGTTCGGGGTGCTCGTCTACTACCTCGTCGCGAACCTCTCGGCGCTGCGCCAGACCGCGCCGCACCGCCTCTACCCGCGCGCGCTCCCGGTGCTCGGCGCGGTCGGGTGCGTCGCGCTGGTCGTCACGCTCCCCGTCCCGAGCGTGGTCGCGGGGGTCGTGGTGCTCGCGGTCGGCGTCGTCCTCCGAGCCGTGCGCGTCCGGTCCTAGCCGCGAGGTCGGCCCGCGCGGCCGAGATCGACCGTCGGGGGTTCGACGGGGCGACGGGCGGGCCGACCTCGGCCTCAGGACCCGGGCTCGGGCTCCGGGGGCGCGCCGGTGGCGTCGTCGGACTCGACGACGCGTGACGACTCGCCCTCCTCGCCCGCGGGCGGCAGGCCGCGCTCGTCGGGCTCGTAGTAGCGGCCGCTGTAGCGGGGGCGCAGGAAGTTCTCCGTGGTCAGCACGGCGTCGACCTGCTCCGGCGTGAGCAGGCCGCGCGCGACCACGACGTCGCGCACCGAGGCCCCGGTCCGGGCGGCCTCCGCGCCCACGAGGTCGCCGTTGCGGTGGCCGATGATCTCGTTGAGGTAGGTGACGATGCCGATGGAGTCGAGCACGTGCCGGCGGCAGACCTCGACGTTCGCCGTGATGCCCGTGACGCACTTGGTGCGCAGCGCGACGCACGCGTTGGTCAGCAGGTGCAGCGACTCGAACATCGACTGCGCGAGCCCGGGCTCCATGACGTTGAGCTGGAGCTGCCCGGCCTCGGCGGCGTGCGTGATCGTCACGTCGTTGCCCATGACCTTGAAGCAGACCTGGTTGACGACCTCGGGGATGACCGGGTTCACCTTGGCGGGCATGATCGACGACCCGGCCTGGAGCTCGGGCAGGTTGATCTCGCCGAGGCCCGCGCGCGGCCCCGACGACAGCAGGCGCAGGTCGTTGCAGATCTTCGACAGCTTGGCCGCGAGCCGCTTGAGCGCGGAGTGGACGGCGAGGTAGGCGCCGTTGTCGTAGGTCGCCTCGACGAGGTTCTCGGCCGGGACGGTGTGCAGGCCGCTCACCTCGGCGAGCCGGCGCGTCGCGACCTTCGGGTAGCCGGGCGGGGTGTTGAGCCCGGTGCCGATCGCGGTCGCGCCGAGGTTGACCTCGAGCAGCAGCTCGCCCGCGACCTCGAGCCGGCGGATCTCCTCCCCGACGTTCACGGCGAACCCGGCGAACTCCTGGCCGAGGCTCATGGGGACCGCGTCCTGAAGCTGGGTGCGGCCCATCTTCAGGACGTCGGCGAACTCCGACGCCTTCTCGTCGAACGCGCGCTCGAGCCGCCGCACCTCGTGCTGGAGCCGCACGACGAGCTCGTGGACCGCGAGCCGGAACCCCGTGGGATAGGCGTCGTTCGTCGACTGCGAGCGGTTGACGTGGTCGTTCGGGTTGATGACGTCGTAGCGGCCCTTGTCGAACCCGGTGAGCTCGAGCGCGAGGTTGGCGACGACCTCGTTGGTGTTCATGTTGACGCTCGTCCCGGCGCCGCCCTGGAACACGTCGACCGGGAACTGGTCGAGGCACCGCCCGTCGCGCAGGATCGCGTCGCACGCGGCGACGATCGCGTCGGCGACGTCGCGCTGGATGGTGCGCAGCTCACGGTTCGCGAGCGCCGACGCCTTCTTGACCATCACCATGCCGCGCACCATCTCGGGGACGTCGCTCACCGTCGTCCCCGAGATGCGGAAGTTCTCCATGGCGCGGACCGTGTGGACGCCGTAGTAGGCGTCCGCCGGGACCTCCTTCGGTCCCAGCAGGTCCACCTCGGTGCGTGTCCGTTCGCTCGACATGCCCCGACCGTAGCCCGGCCGCACGCTCCCGCACGCCCGGGCGGCGCGTCAGCCCGCCGGCTCGTGCACGAACCGCTCGACGCGCACGACGGACGCGCTCGGGCGGCCCTCGCTCGTCGCGTGCACGCCGAACCAGAGCCCGAGGAACCCGCCCGCGGCGGCGCTGTCGAGCGTGCGCCCGTCGACCGTCGCGACGTCCACGACCGGCCCGCCCGCCGTCCCGGCGACGAGCCCGTAGTCCTGCCCGCGCACGCGCAGCCCGACGACGACCGGCTCCCCGGGGGCGGCGGTCACCGTCGTCTCCCCGACCACCGCGTCCGTGCCGCCGCGCCGGTGCACGGTGACGACGCGCCGCTCGTCCCCCGGGCCGCCGTCGACGAGGAGCCGCACGTGGTCGTCCTCGGACTGCCGCACGACGACGCCCGCGCGCTCCCCCGCCACGGCCGGGGCCTGCAGGGTGACCGTCACGTCGACGTCGCGGTGCTGCTGGCGCACGCCGAGGAACGCGGGCGCGCCCGGCTCGGCGAGCGTCGTCGGGCGCACCGGGAGGTCCCAGCCCTCGCCCGCCGGGGTCGCGACGTCGCGCGGCAGGGCGCGCACCGCCGTCCAGCGCGGGTCGTCGGGGCGGACGACGCCGCTCGCCCCGCCCTGGACCTCCGTCCGGGGCGCGGGGCTCGCGAACGGGACCTCGACGGCGTCGGGCACGCGGCCCTCTCCGGGCGCGAGGACGGGCCAGCCGTCCTCCCACACGACCGGGACGAGGAACGTCTCGCGGCCGAGCGGGTAGTGGTAGCCGCCGTAGACGCGCATCGCGAGCAGCACGGCCCACCACGAGCCGTCGGGCGCCTCGACGAGGTCCGCGTGGCCCACGCCGACGACGTCCACCCCCCGCCCGAGGTGGCGGTGCGTGAGCACGGGGTTGGCCTTGTTGC
The DNA here is from genome assembly GCF_058792115.1 of Cellulosimicrobium sp. EB106-03-01-XG111. NCBI lineage: Bacteria > Bacillati > Actinomycetota > Actinomycetes > Micrococcales > Promicromonosporaceae > Cellulosimicrobium > Cellulosimicrobium sp. EB106-03-01-XG111. Next base: position 5,153 of record NZ_JBYTEQ010000021.1, on the reverse strand, counting down.
CCTCGTACGGCCCCGTGACCGACGACGCGCGCGCGACGGACACCGCGTGGTGGAAGTCCGTCCCGCCCTCGGCCGCGAGCAGGTAGTACGTGCCGTCGACCTTGTACAGGTGCGGGCCCTCGGCCCACACGGCACCACGCACGGCCCCCGTCCACACCACGTGCTCGGGGCCCACGAGCGTGCACGTCGCGGGGTCGAGCTCGCGCACCCACACCTCGGTCTGGTGGAACCACTCCGGCTCGGGCGCGAGGCGCGTGCCGTGCAGCCAGACGCGGCCGTCGTCGTCGAAGAAGATCGACGGGTCGATCCCCGCGACCCGCTCGCCGTCCTCGTCGCGCAGCCACACCGGGTCGGACCACGGCCCGGCCGGGTCGGTCGCGGTCATGACGAAGTTGCCGCCGCGGGTGTCGTCGTCCGGGTCCACGAGCGTGCACACGAGCCAGAACGTGCCGTCGTGGTGCCGCAGCGTCGGGGCGAACAGGCCGCCCGACGACCGGATGCCGTCGTAGTCGAGCTGCCCCGACCGGTCGACGACGTCCCCGACGTGCTCCCACGTCGCGAGGTCGCGGCTGCGCAGCACCGGCAGGCCGGGCAGGTACTCGAACGTCGAGGTGACGAGGTAGAAGTCGTCGCCGACGCGGCAGACCGACGGGTCGGGGTTGCACCCGGGCAGCACCGGGTTCTGGACGAGCGTCATGCGCGCTCCCCCGCCTCGACGCGTGCGGACACCTCGACGGCGACGAGCCGCTCGTCCGCGGCGGTGACCTCGTGCACGGGGCCCGTGACGGCGAGCGTCGCGCGCGCGGTCGCGGCGCCCGGCACCACGTGCCGCGCGGCCGGCGCGGACTCGTTGACGATCGCGCCGCCGGTCGTCGACCCGAGGTCGCCCGCTCCGGGGGCGGAGTCGACGGCCGCCGCGTGCGCGCCGACCCAGACCTCGACGTCGCCCGGCTCGACCACGCGCACGAGGCGGCGGTCGGAGAACGCGAGGCGCGTCGTCGGGACGCGGAACGTCACGCGGCGCGACTCGCCCGCCGCGAGGTCGACGCGCGCGTAGCCGAGGAGCTGCGCGACGGGCCGCGGCACCGAGCCGACGACGTCGCGCGCGTAGAGCTGCACGACGTCCGTCCCTGCCACCGCGCCCGTGTTGGTCACGGTGACCGCGGCGCGGAACGTCCCGCCCGCCGCCACGGCCGCGTCGACCTCGAGGTCCGCGTACGCGAACTGCGTGTACGACAGCCCGAACCCGAACGGCCGCACCGGCGTCGGGTCGGTGGACGTCACGTCGGACGGCCCGCCGAGCACCGGGTGGAGGTAGGAGTACGGCTGCGCGCCGCCCGCGCGGGGCAGCGACACGGGCAGGCGGCCCGACGGGTTCACCGCGCCGACGAGCACGTCCGCCACGGCGCGCCCGCCCTCCTCGCCGGGGAAGAAGCCCTGCACGACGGCGGCCGGCACGCCGCCGCGCGACGACGCCGCGTCGAGGGCCCAGCCGATCGCGTAGGGGCGGCCGGTGAGCAGCACGAGCACGACCGGCGTGCCGGTCGCGACGACCTCCTCGACGAGCCGCCGCTGCACGCCCGGCAGCTCGAGCGACTCGACGTCGTTGCCCTCGCCGACGGTGCCGCGCCCGAACAGCCCGGCCTCGTCCCCCACGACGACGACCGCGACGTCCGCGTCCCGCGCGGCGTCGACCGCGGCCGGGATCTCCGTGACGTCGTCGCCCTCGACCGCGCACCCGCGCACGTACGTGACGTCGGCGCCCGCCCCGGCGAGCGCGTCGCGCAGCGACTCGAGCACCGTCGGCAGCTCGATGCCCGCCGGGGTGCCCGGGTGGTGCGCGAGCACGTGGTTGACGAACGAGTAGCAGCCCATGAGCGCCTCGGCCGAGTCGGCGTCCGGCCCGACGACGGCGACGCGCCGCGGGGCGGCCGGCGCGCCGTCGGCCCCGGGTCGCACGAGCGGGAGCACGCCGTCGTTCGCGAGCAGCACGAGCGACTCCTGCGCGAGGCGGCGCGCGGTCGCGCGCTGGCGCGGGGTGTCGAGGTCGACGGCGGTCGGCGGCTCGTCGGCGTAGGCGCCGGGGTCGAGCAGGCCGAGCTCCTCCTTCTGGGTGAGCAGGCGCAGCACGGCGCGGTCGACCCACGCCTCGTCGAGCGCCCCCGACCGCACGCGCTCCGCGAGCGGCGCGAGGTACGCGTCGCCCGTCGGCAGCTCGACGTCCAGGCCCGCCCGGAGCGCCTGCGCCGCCGCCTCGCCGCGGTCGGCCGCGACGCGGTGCATCACCTCGAGGAACGCGACGCCGAAGTAGTCGGCGACGACGACGCCGTCGAACCCCCAGCGCTCGCGCAGCACCTCGGTGAGGTGCTCGGTGCTCGCGTGCAGCGGGACGCCGTCGACGTCGACGTACGACGCCATGACGGACCGGGCGCCGCCGTCGCGCACCGCCATCTCGAACGGCGGGAGGTAGACGTCGGCGAGCTCGCGCGGGCCCGCGCTCACGGGTGCGTGGTTGCGTCCCGCGCGGGAGCCCGAGTACCCGACGAAGTGCTTCAGCGTCGCGTGCACGCCCGCGTCCTGGAGACCGCGCACGTACGCCGTGCCGACCGTGCCGACGAGGTACGGGTCCTCGCCGACGCACTCGTCGACGCGCCCCCAGCGCGGGTCGCGCACGACGTCGAGCACGGGCGCGAGGCCCTGGTGGACGCCGAGCGTGCGCATCGACTCCCCGACCTCGCGCGCCATCTCCTCGACGAGGTCCGGGTCGAACGACGCGCCCCACGCGAGCGGCGTCGGGTACGTCGCGGCCTGCCACGCGGCGAGGCCCGTGAGGCACTCCTCGTGCACGATCGCCGGGATCCCCAGCCGTGTCTCGGTCCGCAGCCGCCGCTGCTCCGCCCACAGCCACGCCGCGCGCTCCGCCGGGTCGACGGGGCGCGTGCCGTACACGCGCGTGTAGTGCCCGATCCCGTGCCGCGTGATCTCCGCGAGCCGGCCGCCGTCGGCCTGGCCGGCCGTCATCTCCGACTGCATCGGGGCGACGGTGCCGTTCTGGTCGAGCCAGTAGCCGACGAGCTGCGCGAGCTTCTCGTCGAGCGTCATGCGCGCGTGGAGGGCGCGCACGCGCTCGGAGACGGTGGGCATCTGCGGGGGTGCGGGGCGCGGGGTCGGCGCGGGGTCGGCGCCCGGGGTCGGGCTGCCGAGGGGTGCCGTCGGGACGGCAGGGACGACGTCGGTCACGGGACCGTTCTCCTTCGGTGGTGGCCCCGTCCCGCGCACGGCGCGGGACGGGGCAGGGTGCGGACGGGCGCGGGTCAGCCCTTCACGGCGCCGGTGAGGCCGCCGACGATGCGCCGCTCGAACAGCGAGAAGAAGACGAGCGCGGGGATCATCGACAGGGACGTGAAGGCGAGCACGCGGGCGGTGTCCACGGAGTACTGCGACGCGAACGCCTGCACGCCCAGCGGGAGCGTGTACGACGTCTCGTCGTTGAGGATGAAGAGCGGGAGCATGTAGCTGTTCCAGCTCGCGACGAACGCGAGGATCCCGACGGTGATGACGCCCGGCAGGGACAGCGGTACGACCATCCGGAAGAAGAAGCCGAGGCGGCTCGCGCCGTCGATCGACGCGGCCTCCTCGATCTCGCGCGGGATGGCGCGCAGGAACGGCACGAGGATGATGACGGTCGTCGGGAGGGCGAACGCGATCTGCGGGAGCACGAGGCCGCCCACGGAGTTCATCAGCCCGAGCGAGCGGATCATGATGTAGAGCGGCGTGATCGCGACCGTCATGGGGAACATCAGGCCCGCCGCGAACAGCGCGTAGAGCGCCCCGCGCCCCACGAACGAGTAGCGCGCGATGACGTAGCTCGCCATGAGGCCGAGCACCACGACGCCGAGCGTCGTGAGGAGCGCCGCGACGAGCGAGTTCCCGAGCTGCTGCCAGAACAGCGAGCTCGACAGGACCTCGACGTAGTTGACGACCTGCCACGGGTCGGGCAGGCCCGACGGGTCGGCCGTGATCTGCGCGTTGGTGCGGAACCCGCCGACGACGATGTACGCGATCGGCGCGAGGCACACACCCACGAGCAGCCACGCGACCACGTAGGTCAGCGGGCCGCCCCGGCCGATGCCGGAGCCGCGCGGCTCCTTCGGGGTCTTGACGCCGGCGGCACGCTCGGGCGCGGGTGCGGCGGTGACGGTGGCCATCACTTCTTCCCTTCCGTGATCGCGCCCTCGGTGTCACGGCGCAGGACGTACCGCTGGTACACGAGCGCCACGGCGAGGGAGATGAGGAACAGGACGACCGCGACCGCGCTGCCGAACCCGTAGTTCCCCGCGTTGCGGCCGTTCGCGACCATGTAGGTCGCCATGGTCGACGTGCCCGCCGTCGAGGCCACGTACTGGCCCCAGATGATGTAGACGAGGTCGAACAGCTGGAGCGAGCCGATGATCGACAGGAACGCCCAGATGCGGACCGTCGGGCCCAGCAGCGGGAGCGTGACGTAGCGCTGCGCCTTCCAGTACGACGCGCCGTCGATCGCGGCGGCCTCGCCCAGCTCGTCGGGGATGCCCTGGAGGCCCGCGAGGAAGAGGATCACGGCGAAGCCGATGTACTTCCACGTGATGATGAGCAGCAGGGTCCAGATCGCGACGTCGGGGTCGGCGAGCCAGTCGACCGAGAGGAACCCGAGGCCGATCTTCTCCAGCAGGTCGTTCACGGCGCCGGTCGTCGAGAGCATGAGGCTGAACCCCGTGCCGACGATCACCTCGGACACCACGTACGGCACGAACACCAGCACGCGGACCACCGAGCGGCCGCGCATGCGCCGGTTGAGCATGAGCGCGACGACCACCGCGACCGGGCCCTGGAGCACGAGCGACATGAGCACGATGAACCCGTTGTGCCGCAGCGCCGCGAGGAACTCGGGGTCCCGGAAGATCGTGAGGTAGTTCTCGAACCCCACGAAGTCCGTCGGCGGGCCGAAGCCCTTCCACTTGAAGAACCCGTAGTACGCCGCCATCAGCACGGGCACGATGACGAACGTGAGGAAGACGACGAGCGCCGGCCCGGCGAGCACCGCGATCTCGGCTCGCTGGCCCCAGCGGCCGCGGCGCGGGCGGCGGGCCCGGGGGGGGGGGGGGGGGGGGGGG